>JANXPK010000247.1 GCA_025357355.1 Rhodobacterales bacterium | reverse complement strand
CTTTAGCTGATCAAGGGCTTGCGAATAAGCCTGCGTGCGCGTGGATTGGCGCAGCACCGGTTTTTCCCAGTCCAACCCAAGCCACTGCAGGTCATCATAGATCGCGGCCTCGTATTCGGGACGGCAGCGGGTCTGGTCAATGTCTTCGATCCTCAGCAGAAAACGGTCGCCGCGCGCGGCCGCAATCAGGGCGGCATAGGCGTGGCCCAGATGTAGGGGACCGGTGGGGCTGGGGGCGAAGCGGGTTACGCGAGCCATGTGGTGAAGGCGGCCTTGGCGCGGTCGGTAAAGGCCTTGTAGCGGGTCTGGCGGCCTTTGCGCCCAGCCTTGGCGTCGATTGGGGGAAATAGGCCGAAGTTGACGTTCATCGGCTGAAACGTCTTGGCATCGGCCCCGCCGGTGATGTGGGTGATCAGGGCGCCCATGGCAGTTTCGGGCGGCGGCGGCGGCAGGCTGCGGCCTTGCAGTTCGGCAGCTGCCATGCGGCCCGCGACGAGGCCCATTGCGGCGGATTCGACATAGCCCTCGACCCCGGTGATCTGGCCGGCAAAGCGGATATTCGGCCGGGATTTCAGGCGCATCTGGTCGTCGAGCAGGGTGGGTGAGTTGATGAACGTGTTGCGATGGATGCCGCCCAGGCGGGCAAACGAGGCATTTTCAAGGCCGGGAATCATCTTGAAAACAGCCTGTTGCGCGCCGTACTTCATCTTGGTCTGAAAACCGACGATGTTGAAGAGCGTGCCGAGTTTGTTGTCTTGGCGCAACTGAACCACCGCATAGGGTTTCGTTGCGGGATCATGGGCATTGGTCAGGCCGCGCGGCTTCATCGGCCCGTGGCGCAGGGTCTCGGGCCCGCGTTCAGCCATCACCTCGATGGGCAGGCAGCCGTCGAAATAGCTCGCCGTCTCGCCGTCATGAAACTCGGTCTTCTCGGCGCCCAGCAGAGCCGCGATAAAAGCGTCATAGTGCTCGCGCGTCATCGGGCAGTTCATGTATGCGGTTTGCTCTTCGAGGGTCTCGCCCTTGTCATAGCGTGACTGCATCCAGGCGACGGACATATCGACGGTGTCGGCGTAGACGATGGGCGCAATAGCGTCGAAGAACGCCAGTTGCGCTGCACCCGTGGCCGCGCCGATGCTTTGCGCAAGCGCGGTAGAGGTCAAGGGACCGGTGGCGACGATCCAGTTTCCGGTTGAAGGAAGTTCGGTAACCTCTTCATAGCAAGTCGAAATCAGCGGATGCCCTTTCAATTTCTGCGTGACATAGGCCGCGAAAGGATCGCGGTCCACCGCAAGGGCACCACCAGCCGGAAGCCGGTGCGCCTCGGCCGCCTCAAGGATCAGGCCCTTGGCTGCGCGCATCTCCCAATGCAGCAGGCCAACCGCGTTCTGTTCGCTGTCATCCGAACGGAACGAGTTTGAGCAGACCATCTCGGCGAAATCGCCGGTGCGATGCGCGAAGGTGCCCTTGGCCGGCCGCATTTCATGCAACACCACGCGGACACCCGCTTGGGCAGCTTGCCAGGCAGCCTCTGACCCCGCCATTCCGCCGCCGATGATGTGAAGGGGTTCCATGGCGCGGGTTTAGGGGGTTTTCGGGCGGAAAGGAAGCCGGGGGTTCACACCCCCGGACCCCGTGGAGTATTTGTGCCAAAGTGAAGAGCATGGCGTTGACTGTCGGCGAAAGTGGCGGGGTCCCCGATATGGAAGCCCAAGGCGGCAGCTTTGGCGAAGAAGCCTGGCGCGGGCAGGGCGGAGCCGCGAGCGTTTAGAAGTGCCGCGCGAAGCGGTAGACCTTTGGCGGTATCTTCCTCCATCAGTGTTTCAAGCGCCGTGGTCAGGCGGGCGATGGTGGTGGGGCCGGTAAGGCCGAGGTCACGCGCAAGCTGGCCGTAGGTCGCCGTCTCATTCGACGCGGCCAGTTCAGCCAGCCGCGCCGCAAGTCCGTCGATCATTCTTCGCCTTGCTCAGCCACGCGGGCCACGGAAACCACTTCCTCGGACCCACCGGTGTTCAGCACCTTCACCCCGCCAGCCGATCGCGAACGGAAGCTGATCTGATCGACCGGCACCCGGATCGACTGGCCGGTCGAGGTGGCAAGCATGATCTGGTCGGACACCTCCACCGGGAACGAGGCGATCAACTGGCCACCGCGCATGGCGCCGTCCATTGCCTTGACGCCCTGACCACCGCGACCGCGCACCGGGTAGTCATGCGAGGACGACAGCTTGCCAGTGCCCGAGGTGGTGATGGTCAGGATCAGATCCTCGGCCGCCGACATTTCGGCATAGCGTTCGTGCGAAAGCTGAACGCTTTGCGGTAAGGTAATGGCCGAAGCCGGGGCTTCGTCGTCGTCTGGATCATCGGCAAGGACTTCGTCTGGCACGCCCGCCATCAAACGACGTTGTTTCAGGTAAACCTCGCGTTCGGCCGGATCAGCCTCGAAATGGCGAATCACCGCCATAGACACCACCTTGTCGCCGACTGCCAACCTGATCCCACGCACCCCGGTCGAGCCGCGCGATTTGAAGACACGGATATCGGTCGTGGAAAAGCGGATGGCGCGGCCAAGGGCCGTCACCAGCATCACGTCATCCGCATCGGTGCAGATGGCGGCGTTGACCAGCGTCACACCCTCCGGCAGGTTCATCGCAATCTTGCCGTTGCGCTTGACGTTGGTAAAGTCGGAAAGGTCGTTCTGCCGCACGTCGCCATCAGAGGTTGCGAAGACGATCTGCAGGTCGTCCCAATGCTCTTCCGGCGCGTCCACTGGCATCAGGGCGGCGATGGAAACGCCACCCTCGATCGGCAAGATGTTGACCATGGCCTTGCCTTTGGCAGTACGGCCCGCCAAAGGCAGGCGCCAGGTCTTCAACTTGTAGACCATGCCATTGGTGGTAAAGAACAAAAGCGGCGTGTGAGTGTTGGCGACAAACAGCGTTGTCACCACGTCGTCCTCTTTGGTCTGCATTGACGACAGACCCTTGCCGCCGCGGTTCTGGGCGCGGAATTCGGCCAGGGGGGTGCGCTTGATGTAGCCACCCGAGGTGATGGTCACGACCATATCCTCGCGCTCGATCAGATCCTCATCCTCCATGTCGCCCGACCAGTCGACAATCTCGGTACGACGCGGCACGGCGAAGGCGGCTTTGACCTCACGCAACTCGTCAGAGATGATCGCCATGATGCGGTCACGCGAACCCAGAATATCCAGATAATCCTTGATCTTGGCGGCCAGCTCTTCCAGCTCGTCGGTAACCTCCTTGACGCCAAGCTGGGTCAGGCGTTGCAGGCGCAGATCCAGGATGGCGCGGGCCTGAACCTCCGAAAGGTTATAGGTGCCGTCGTCGTTGATCGGATGGCTCGGGTCGTCGATCAGCTTGATGTAGGCCACGATGTCATGGGCGGGCCAGCGCCGGGTCATCAGCCGCTCACGCGCCTCGCCGGCATCGGCCGAAGCGCGGATGGTGCGCACCACCTCATCCACGTTCGACACCGCCACCGCCAGACCGCACAGGATGTGACTGCGCTCACGCGCCTTGCGCAGCTCGAACGCTGTGCGGCGGGCCACCACTTCCTCGCGGAAAGTGATGAAATGGGTAAGAAAATCGCGCAGCGTCAAGGTCTCGGGCCGCCCGCCGTTCAGCGCCAGCATGTTGCAGGCAAAGCTGATCTGCATGGGGCTAAAGCGGTAAAGCTGGTTCAGCACGACATCCGCCGTTGCATCCCGCTTCAACTCGATCACCACCCGCACGCCGATGCGGTCGCTTTCGTCCTGCACGTGGGCGATGCCCTCGATCTTCTTCTCGCGCACCTGCTCGGCGATGATCTCGATCATCCGGGCCTTGTTCACCTGATAGGGCACTTCGTCGATGATGATGGCAAAGCGGTCCTTGCGCAGCTCCTCGATCCGGGTCTTGGCCCGCACGATGATGGAGCCGCGGCCTTCGAGATAGGCTTTGCGGGCACCCGAGCGGCCAAGGATGGTGGCGCCGGTCGGAAAGTCCGGGGCCGGGATGATCTCCATCAGCGCCTCGGTGCTGAGGTCCGGGTCGGCGATCAGCGCAAGGGTGCCGTCGATGACCTCGCCAAGGTTATGCGGCGGGATGCGCGTCGCCATGCCAACAGCGATGCCCTCGGCCCCATTGACCAGCATGTTGGGGAACCGCGCAGGCAGGACGGTCGGCTCACGGTCCTTGCCGTCGTAATTGTCCTGAAAATCAACGGTTTCCTTGTCGATATCGGCCAGAAGGAAAGTGGCGGGCTTGCCCATGCGTACTTCGGTATAGCGAAACGCCGCCGCCGGATCGCCGTCCATCGAGCCGAAGTTGCCTTGCCCGTCCAAAAGCACCAGCGACATCGAAAACGGCTGCGCCATCCGCACCAGCGCGTCATAAATCGCACTGTCGCCATGCGGGTGGTACTTGCCCATCGTATCGG
>JANXPK010000200.1 GCA_025357355.1 Rhodobacterales bacterium | reverse complement strand
CTTCTGGCCAAGGAACTGATCAAGGCGGGGGCGTGCTGCCTTCAGATCGAAAATCAGGTGTCCGACGCCAAGCAATGCGGTCATCAGGACGGTAAGGTCACCGTTCCGCGCGAGGATTTCATCGAAAAGCTGCGCGCCTGTCGGCTGGCGTTCGAGGAGCTTGGGGTGGACGACGGCGTGATCGTGGCGCGCACCGACAGTCTGGGTGCGGGGCTGACGCAGAAGGTGCCGGTTTCGGCATCGCCGGGCGACCTTGCGGCGGAGTATACCAAGTGGCTGAAGACCGAGGCCATCACTCCGGCAAAGCCGATGAGCGAGGGCGAATTGGCGATCTGGCAGGATGGCGCCTTCGTCCGCCCGGTGCGGCTGGCCAACGGCCTCTTCCCGTTCCGCGAGGGGACCGGGCGTGCGCGGGTGATCGAGGATTGCATCTCTTCGCTGGTGCAGGGCGGGGCTGATCTGCTGTGGATCGAGACCGACACGCCGGATGTGACCGAGATTGCCGCGATGGTGAACGAGATCAAAAAGGTCGTGCCTAGCGCCAAGCTGGCCTACAACAATTCGCCGTCGTTCAACTGGACCTTGAACCTGCGCAAGCAGGTGCGGGCGCAATGGCTGAAGGAAGGCCGCATTGCCGCGACCGACTATCCGGACGGCAACGCGCTGATGGGGCCGGACTTTGATGCGACCGAACTGGGGCTGGAAGCCGACGCGCGGCTGAAGCGGTTCCAGGTCGATATCTCGGCTCGGGCGGGGGTGTTCCACAACCTGATCACGTTGCCGACCTTCCATCTGACCGCGCTGTCGGTGGATCAGCTGTCCACCGGATACTTTGGCGAGGACCGGATGCTGGCCTATGTCTCGGCCGTGCAGCGGCAGGAAATTCGCCGGGGCGTGTCGGCGGTCAAGCACCAGCACGAGGTCGGCTCCGATCTGGGCGACACGTTCAAGGAGATGGTGGCGGGCGAGCGAGCCTTGAAGGCCGGCGGCCATGCCAACACGATGAACCAGTTCGCGGCAGAATAGGCTGCGCGAGGATTTGGGGCTCGGACCGATCAGACGGTCCGAGCCTCGGACCTCCACATAAGCTATTGTTATCCAACGATATAGTTCATTCCTGTTAACCTGATTTTAACCTGTCGCCACCGCCGTCCAACGTCACGATCTGACCCGACCTGATGCTTTCATCGGCGGCAAGGCAGATGCGCAGGGACTGCACGGCGTCGTGCATGTGGCGCGTCAGGTCGATATTCTCGGCGATGGCGCTCAGGACAAAAGCCTGCTCGAGGTTGCACAGGCCCTGATGGCCGGGGTCGTCGGGCGTCGGGATGAGGTGGT
>JANXPK010000184.1 GCA_025357355.1 Rhodobacterales bacterium | reverse complement strand
CATGGCAGCAGCTTATTCCGCTGCCGGGGCTGCGGCACGCTCGGCCTTCTTCTTGGCGCGTTCGGCCATGGTCTTGCCGGGGACGGCCGCCTTGGGATTGCTGCGGGCCTTCTTGGGCAGGGCGCCCGCCGCTTCCAGCATGCGTGCAATCCGGTCGGTCGGCTGGGCGCCAAGGCCAAGCCAATGCTTGATGCGGTCCAAATCCATCTTGACGCGGTTTTCGTTGTCCTTGGCCAGCATCGGGTCATAAGTGCCCAGCTTTTCCAGGAAGCGGCCATCGCGCGGCATCCGGCTGTCAGTGGCGACGATGGAATAATGCGGACGCTTCTTGGAACCGCCGCGCGCCAGGCGTATTTTCATCGACATTGGTGTCGTCTCCTTGGGTAGGGTGCGCATTCATTGCGCACCGTTTGGGTTATTTCTGCAGCTTCTCGTGATGCCTGATCACTTCGGAAATGATGAAGTTCAGGAATTTCTTGGCCAATTCCGGGTCAAGGTCGGCTTCTTTGGCCAGACTTTCCAGCCGCGCCATCTGCCGCGCTTCCCGCGCCGGGTCCGACGGCGGCAGGTTGTGTTCAGCCTTCAGCCGCCCCACCGCCTGGGTATGCTTGAACCGTTCGGCCAGCGTATAGACCAGAATGGCGTCCAGCCGGTCAATGCTTTCGCGGTGATCCTTCAGGACCTCGGCGGCACGGGTCGTGACATCCGGCTCTCCAGATTTTGGCATGGCGGCTCCTGTGGCGTGGTGGCGATAGATGCGGACAGGTGGCGGATAAGGGCAGGCCGCACCCGCGTCGATGACCGCCCCCAGCCGTTCGCACAACCGGTGCGAGCGGTGGTTGTCAGGGTCGGTATAGCTGACGGCCGTCTTGTAAGGCGTGTTGGCAAAGAACCAGTCGCGTGCGGCAGAGGCCGCCTCAAAGGCGATGCCGCGGCCCTCAAGGCCCGCATCCCACAGGCTCCAGCCCAGTTCCGGCTCGTGGTGGGTGTCGGGATAGAACGCGCCGATCATGCCGACCGCCTGATCGGAACCTTTCAGGGTCACCGAAAACAGGCTGAACCCATGCTTGCGCCATTGCGTGTAAATGTCCTCGGTCTCGCGCCGATGCTCTTCCGCCGACCACGGTCCCCCCATCAGGTGACTGCGCTCGGATGCCCAGAACGCCGCCGAAGCGGGCAGGTCGCGCGGCTCCGGCTGGCGCAGGATCAGCCGTTCGGTGGTCAGCGTGACACTCATCCCGCCACCCTTGGGTGCCGGAACACCCGCACTTCCGTGCCGCGCGGCGTGGTCCAGGTGCCATCCTGCACCGCCCCCAGACGTCGGGCCAACGCAGCCGAGCGGTCGTTGTCCTGTGCGATGTAGCTGACCGCCGTCTCCCAACCCAAAGTACCAAAGATATGCGCCAAAGCCGCCTTCGCCGCCTCATGGGCATAACCCTTGCCCTCATCCGCCGCAGGCCAGATATTCCACTTGATCTCGCGTTCCTTTTGCCCGTCCGGCCACCACGGGCCGCACAGTCCAACCGTACGGCCATCGTCCCGCGCTTCCATGACAAAGGGCGCAAAGCCGCGCAGCAACCCATGGCCCATCATCGCGGCAAAGCCCCGCCACGCTTCATGTGGCATGGATGCCCAACCCCGCGCCGCAGCACGGGGCGAGGCAAGAAACGCCTGATAGGCCGCGATATGCCGTTCCGCTAACGGAACCAACCGCAATCTGGGCGTCTCAAGCACCGTCATTTCTTCTTGAACATCCCCGACAGCCCCTGCGGCAGGCCCAGACCCTTGCCCATGCCGGGCATCCCGCCCATTCCGCCACCGATGCCCTGCTTCATCGCGCGGGCGGCGGCGTCAAGCTGGGCGGGGTCCATGTTCTTGAGATCCGGCATCTCGCCGCCCTTGCCCATCATCTGCTTGATGGCTTGTTTCATCATGCCACCCTTGCCCATCTTCTTCATCATGTCCGCCATCTGCTGGTGCTGCTTCAACAGCTTGTTCAGCTCTGACACTTCCAGACCGGCCCCCCTGGCGATCCGCTTCTTGCGGCTGGCTTGCAACAGGTCAGGATTGGCGCGTTCCCTCTTGGTCATCGAATTGATCAGCGCGATCTGGCGTTTGATCATGCGGTCGTCAAAGCCCGCCTTCTCGGCCGCCTTGGCCACCCCGCCCATGCCGGGCAGCATCCCCATGATCGACTGCATCCCGCCCATCTTCAGCATCTGGTCAAGCTGCGATTTCAGGTCGTTCATGTTGAACAGACCCTTGGCAAAGCGCCGCGCCATGCGTTCGGCGTGTTCAGCCTCGAAGGTTTCGCGCGCCTTCTCGACCAGCGCCACGATATCGCCCATGCCCAGGATGCGGCCTGCGACCCGTTCAGCCTCGAAGGTCTCCAGTGCGTCCATCTTCTCGCCCAGACCGACAAAACGGATGGGCTTGCCAGTCACGGCCCGCATCGACAGCGCCGCACCGCCGCGGCCGTCGCCGTCCATCCGCGTCAGCACCACGCCGGTGATGCCGACCTTGCTGTCGAACTCCGCGGCGACGTTGACCGCGTCCTGCCCGGTCAGCCCGTCCACCACCAGCAGCACCTCACGCGGCTGGGTGATG
>JANXPK010000166.1 GCA_025357355.1 Rhodobacterales bacterium | reverse complement strand
AAAACGACCGTTACCGCCGCAGTTTCGGCTTGATCCGGGGCTCGGTCGAACGGATCTGGCTGCCCGCACCATGGTCGGTGAACAGCTCCAGCAGACATGCGTTGGGGATGCGCCCGTCCAGAATGGTCACCGCCCGCACCCCTTGGTCCAGCGCCAAGAGCGCAGTCTCGGTCTTGGGGATCATGCCGCCCGAAATCACGCCCTCGGCCACCATCTGGCGCACTTCTTCCGGGGTGATCTGGGTCATCACCTCGCCCGCTGCGTTCTTGACGCCCGGCACGTCGGTCAGCAAAAGCAGCCGGTCCGCTTGCAAAGCCCCGGCAATTGCCCCCGCAGCGGTGTCGCCGTTGACGTTGAACGTCTCGTTGTCCGCCAGGCCGGTCGCCACCGGCGCAACCACCGGAATGATCCCGGCGTTGTACAGATCGCGCAGCACCTGCACGTTCATTTCGACCGGCTTGCCGACATAACCGAGTTCCGGGTCGTCAGCCTCGCAGACCATCAGGTCATCGTCTTTACCCGAAATCCCCACCGCGCGACCGCCCGCATCCATGATCGCCTGCACGATCCGCTTGTTGACCAGACCCGACAGCACCATTTCGACCACCTGAACCGTCGCCTTGTCGGTCACCCGCTTGCCGCGCACAAACTCCGACTTGATGCCCAGCTTGGTCAGCATTTCGTTGATCATCGGCCCACCGCCATGCACCACAACCGGGTTGACGCCGACCTGCCGCATCAGCACGACGTCGCGGGCAAACTCCGCCATTGCTGCATCGTCGCCCATGGCGTTGCCACCGAACTTTACCACGACCACGGCCCCCGAATAACGCTGCAGATAGGGCAGAGCCTCGGACAACATCTTGGCGGTGGTGGCGGCTTGCGACATGGTAAGGGTCTGCTTCTTCATGGTTGCCTCCGGGACAGGCGCCTGATTACTGCCTTTGCCGCCCCCTGCCAAGCGTGGATCGAAAGGTTAATATTCGGTTAATAGAAGAATGTAACCAATGGAAATTGCAGTATTTATTAAAGTGTCCACATGCGGACGGCCGCGATCACTCCATTGTCGCGATGACGGCGCGCAGGGTTTCGATCCCCTCGCCCTTCTCGGAAGAGGTCACGATGATCTCTGGATAGGCTGCGACATGCCGGGCCAGCGCCCCCTTGAGCTGTTCGATCACAGCCAGCTTTTCGGTCTGCGAGATCTTGTCCACCTTGGTCAGCACAACCTGAAACGTCACTGCAGAGCGGTCCAGAAGACGCAATATCTCCTCATCAACTTCCTTGATCCCGTGCCGCGCATCCACCAGAACAAAAGCCCGCCGCAAGTTGGCCCGCCCCGCCAGATAGGCCTTGAGCAGGGCCTGCCACTTTGCCACCACTGCCATGGGTGCCTCGGCGTAACCATAGCCGGGCAAGTCCACCAGATAGCGCGCCTCGCCCAGCAGAAAGAAGTTGATCTCTTGCGTCCGCCCCGGCATGTTGGAGGCGCGGGCCAGATTCTTTCGGCCGCACAGCGCGTTGATCAGGCTCGACTTGCCAACGTTTGACCGACCGGCAAAACACACTTCCAGCCGGTCCGCTGGCGGCATGCCCGCCATGGCGACCACCCCTTTGAGGAAGTCGACCGGCCCCGCAAACAACAACCGCCCGATCTCTCGGGCGGTGTCGTCCGGCTCATCAGCCAGCACAAAGGTCAGGCTCTCGCTCATTTCTTCGGCTTGGAAGGTAGGTTCGCCGCTGTCGAGGTGGGCTTCTTGCGCGCGGACATGATGTTGCCAAAGATGTCCGGCCGTTTGCCGTGGCTCCACATGATCAGGTATTGCTGGGTGAAGGTGATGGTGTTGTTGGTGATCCAGTACAGCACCAGCCCGCTGGCAAAGCGGCCCAACATGAACATGAACACCCACGGCATCCAGCCCAGGATTTGGCCCTGCACGGGGTCGGTCGGGGCCGGGTTCAGCTTTTGCTGGAACCACATCGAAATGCCCAGCAGGATCGGCAACAGCCCGATGAACACCGTGGCCAGCATCGTGCCCGCCTCGGGCCCGGCCCAGGGCAGCAAGCCAAAGAGGTTCATCAAGGAAGATGTGTCAGGCACCGACAGGTCATTGAGCCAGCCAAAGAACGACGACTGGCGCAGCTCGATGGTGACGAAGATCACCTTGTACAGGCTGAAGAAGATCGGGATCTGCGGCAAGATCGGCAGACAGCCCGCCGCCGGGTTGACCTTCTTTTCCTTGTACAGCGCCATCATGTCGCGCTGCAGCTTTTGCTTGTCGTCGCCCGCGCGTTCTTTCAACGCCTCCAACTCCGGCTGCAGCTCTTTCATCCGCGCCATTGAGACGCTCGATTTGTAGACCAGCGGGAACACCAAAAGCTTCAGGATGAAGGTCAGCGCGATGATCGACAGGCCCATGTTACCAATAATCCCGTGCAGGAAGTGCAGCATGCGGAAGATTGGCTTGGTCAGGAAGAAGAACCAGCCCCAGTCAATCGAGTCAATGAAACCGGCAATTTGCGGCCGGTTCGGATCGACCCTCTCGCCCAACAGCCAGTCGAGCCAACTTGGGTCGTTCTGATAGGCGTGGATGGTCTCCCACTCCTTGGCGCCGGCAAACAGCTGGATGCTGGTTGTGGCACTGGCACCGGGGGCAATCGACATCAGGGGTTGGCGCACCTCGGCCTGATAAATCTCTGACCCAGAGGTGTATTTGGTGACTGCCGTGAAGGGCTGACCCTGCTGCGGGACCATCGTGGTCATCCAGTAGTGGTCAGTAAAGCCGATCCAGCCGTCAACCTTCGCCTCCAACACCTCGCCCTTGACACCCTCAAGATCGGGCAGGCCGGTGATGGCAGAGTATTTGCTTTCCTGCAGCACGCCGTCAGTGCGGCGGATCAGGCCTTCGTGCACCACATAGATCTTTTCCAGCTTTGGCAGGCCGTGGCGCGCGATCACGCCGATGGGCGCGAGGTTGGCGACCGCGGTGCCCTTGTTCTCGACCGTGTCGGTGACAGTGAACATGTAGTTGTGGTCGATGGCGATAGTGCGGGTAAAGACCAGCCCCTTGGCACTGGTCCAAGTCAGTTTGGCCGGATGATCGCTGTCCAGCGTGCCACTGGCCGCCTGCCATTCGGTGTCAAAGCCCGGCACGTCCTCGGCGTTCAGCCCGTCGCCCGGACGGAACGCGAACACGGCATAATAGGGGCTGTCTTTGCCCACCGGCGATAGCAACTGTACGGTCCCTGACGCAGGGTCGACGGTCTTATGATAGGTCTTCAGCGACAGATCGTCCAGCCGCCCGCCACGCATCGAAATCGAGCCGGACAGTTTGGCGGTATCGACCATGAGACGCGGTGCTTCGGCGGCGGCAGTTGCAGCCAAAGGAGCCGTGGGCTGGAAGGCTGGTGTGGCCGACGCGGCCTGTGTGGGCGCCGCAGCGGTCGCATCCTTGGGCAGGGCCGTCAGGGCGGGGTTTTGGGCCGTGTCAGTTGGAAACCAGCTGGGGAACAACAGGGGTCCAGCCACAAACCACCCCACGATCACCAGGAAACTGAGCACGGTTGCAAGGATGAGATTCTTGTTCTGATCGTCCATGGGGACAGCTGCCGCCTTTGTGCAATATCAGCGGTCGTTCAACAGAAGGGGGCAGCAAAGGTCAAGCGGTTTTGGCCCCGGAACGGGCTGATGAGCCAAGAAGCTTCTGCATTATTGCCCTGCCAGTGGTGACAGGCCAACAAATCCTGCAAAACAAGGGTACCGGGCGCGCTGTGCTGGTTATTGCTGGCAAAACACATGGCTGAAGCGCCTGGGGTTCCAGGGCATCCAGTTCGCCATCGGTTCAGGTTGCATCGGTCGGGCGGGGCGCAGGCAGGTTCAACGAACGGCGCGCGATCTTCAACATCAGCCGCTGCAGCGGATTGCTGTTGCCGCCGGGCCGC
>JANXPK010000107.1 GCA_025357355.1 Rhodobacterales bacterium | reverse complement strand
TGCTGGAAGATGGCGCCCGCCCTGGCCGCAGGGAACTGCATCGTTCTGAAGCCGGCCGAACAGACCCCGGCTTCGATCCTCGTGCTGGCAGAATTGATCCAGGACCTGCTGCCGCCAGGCGTGTTGAACGTCGTCAACGGTTTCGGGCTGGAGGCGGGCAAGCCCTTGGCCTCTTCGAACCGCATCGCCAAAATCGCCTTCACCGGCGAGACGACGACCGGCCGACTGATCATGCAATATGCCAGCCAGAACCTGATCCCGGTAACGCTGGAACTGGGTGGCAAGTCGCCCAACATCTTCTTCAAGGATGTCTGCGCCGAAGACGATGATTTCTTCGATAAGGCCATCGAAGGTTTCGTGATGTTCGCGCTCAATCAGGGCGAGGTTTGCACCTGCCCGTCGCGCGCGCTGATCCACGAATCCATCTATGACAAGTTCATGGAAAAGGCTCTGAAACGGGTGGCGGCGATCACCGCGGGCGATCCTCTCGATCCGTCCACGATGATCGGCGCCCAGGCCTCGTCCGAACAACTGGACAAGATCCTGTCCTATATGGACATCGGCCGCAAGGAGGGCGCGCAGGTTCTCGCCGGTGGGGCCCGTCGCGAAATGACCGGCGGGCTGGAGGGCGGTTTCTACATGCAGCCCACCGTCTTCAAGGGCAACAACAAGATGCGGGTCTTCCAGGAGGAGATCTTCGGGCCGGTGGTCTCTGTCACCACCTTCAAGGATGACGACGAGGCGCTGTCGATTGCCAATGACACGCTTTATGGTCTGGGGGTCGGGGTGTGGAGCCGTTCGGCCAACATCTGCTACCGCTTTGGCCGTGCCATTCAGGCCGGGCGGGTGTGGACCAACTGCTATCACGCCTATCCGGCCCACGCGGCCTTTGGCGGTTACAAACAGTCGGGCATCGGGCGGGAAAACCACCTCAAGATGCTCGATCACTACCAGCAGACCAAGAACATGCTGGTCAGCTATTCGCCCAAGAAGCTTGGGTTCTTCTGAGGCAAAGGGGCGCGGGTCACCTCCGCGCCCCGATTTCCTTGCGAGGCTGCCTTGCCTGAACCCTTGAACAAAGTCAGCGCGACCCCGTCGGCCTTGGCCCTTCTGGCGGAGATTGTCGCCGATCATGGGGCGGTGATGTTTCACCAGTCAGGCGGCTGCTGCGATGGCTCGTCGCCGATGTGCTACGCACAGGGCGAGTTCCTGCTGGGGGACCGTGATGTCAAGCTGGGCGAGATCGGCGGGATGCCATTCTATATCTCGGGCAGTCAGTATGAGATGTGGCAACACACCGATCTGATCATCGACGTCGTCAAAGGCCGCGGCGGCATGTTCAGTCTGGACAACGGCCGTGAGAAACGCTTTCTGACCCGGTCAGAGGTGTGTGCCGTCCCACCCGCCAAGTAGATCCCGCGACGCTTTCGAAGCCAGGACACTACCGCGCCAATTTCCGTGTAGCTGCCACAAGGCTCTTGCATTGCAGGAATTTTGGCGAAACCCTGCCGCCATGGATGACCCTGCGCCCAGCCAAATCAGCCCGGCCCGCCTGCAACTTCGGATATTTTTCGGGGATGACGCCATGTTGGGGCCCGGCAAAGCCGAACTGCTGGAGTTGATCCGCGACACCGGTTCGATCTCGGCCGCCGGGCGCGAAATGAAGATGAGCTACAAACGCGCCTGGATGCTGGTCGAAGAGATGAACGCAGCCTTTCGCGACCCGCTGGTGGCAAGCACGCGGGGCGGCCCGGGCGGCGGCGGCGCGCGTGTGACCGATGTTGGGCTGACCATGCTGCGGCTCTACCGCGCGATCGAGGAAACGGCGGCGCGGGCAGCGGCCAGTGACATTCTGATGCTCAAGTCGATGCTCAGGGATATTCCCCCGCAGAAATAACGCTTGCATCGGAAAGCCTCCCAGCGTGATATGTTCCACGAAACATATCGTCGCCTGGAGGATTCCATGACACTTCTGACCCGTCGCGCCACGCTGCTGGCCCTGGTCCTGACGACCGCCTTGGCACTGCCAGCCGTCGCTTCTGCCGGTGAAATTACCGTATTTGCCGCCTCCAGCCTGAAAACCGCGCTGGATACGATTGCTGCCGACTGGGAAAAATCGACCGGCAACAAGGTCACGATTTCCTATGAATCTTCGGCCAAACTGGCCAAGCAGATTCAAGAAGGCGCCCCGGCGGACCTCTTCATTTCCGCCTCCAGACAGTGGATGGACACGCTGGCCGACGCCAAACTGATCAAGCCCGAAAGCCGCAAGACCATTCTGGGCAATACCCTGATCCTCGTGGCCGCGAGCAACACTGCCGCCAAGGTCGCTATCGTCAAGGGCTTTGACCTTGCCAAACTGGTCGGC
>JANXPK010000098.1 GCA_025357355.1 Rhodobacterales bacterium | reverse complement strand
GCGGCCCTGTGAGACCTGCGCCCGGCCCTGTCTGACAGCCTGTCCGGTCGGTGCGCTGACCGAAGAGGGCTACGACGTGCCGCGCTGTCACACCTTCCTTGACGGGCCGGAAGGGCAGCATTGCATGACGGGCGGCTGCCGGGTGCGTGCCACTTGCCCCGTGTCCCTGCGTCATGCAAGGATGCCCGAACAGTCGGCCTATCATATGAGGCAGTTCCATCGATGAAGCGTCTGATCCTGACCCGCCACGCCAAATCGAGCTGGGACGATCCCGCGACGCTGGACCACGACCGGCCCCTGAATGAGCGGGGCAAGGCGGCGGCGGCCGAGCTGGGGATATGGTTGGCTTCGCGTGGCTATGTGCCGGGCGAGGTGCTGTGTTCGGACGCGCTGCGCACCCGCAAAACCTGGTCGGGGCTGGCGCCGGCGCTGCCGGGGACGCCGGTCTTGAACCTGAGGCCCGCGCTATATCATGCCGGGGCGGATGTGATGCTGGCGGTGCTGCGCAATGCGGGCGGGGACTGTGTGATGATGATCGGGCACAATCCGGGGATTGCGGAGTTTGCCGGGAAGTTGGTGGCGCGCGCGCCGGTCAACCCGGATTTTGCCCGCTATCCGACAGGTGCGACGCTGGTCTGCGATTTTGCCGCCGAGAGCTGGGCTGATGTCGAGTTCGGCCAGGCGATCACGGTCGATTTCATCGTGCCGCGCGAAATGGCGGCCTGAGTCCCGCAGTTTTCAAGCTAGCCTTCAGCGCGACGGACTACCTTTTTCCTTTATATTTCAAGCGTGTAGCTTCTCTTGCTTGTGAAGCGGAGAAGGGTCGGCTCATGGCTCGCAATCTGGAGGTGGGCCAAGCTTCTGGCCGGTGCGCCCGATAGCGGCGCGGGCCGGGTATCCCCTGAGCAAACGGCCGGGATGTCGATGGCTTGAAAGGTCGCATTGGCGAAATTAGCGAGCGGATGGGTGGCGCCAAGCCTTTGAGTTCGCACTGTTAATTGGCCAGGTTAACGAGAGCTGAACGACCTACAAACCGCCTACATTCCCTCTACATCGCCTCTACACGTGATGCGAAGTTTTCGGGCTCCAGCCTCCATTAACCATTCGCCTGCGAATCGGTGACGACGGTCTGGCGGGTCGGCGGATGGCTCGGTCGCAGGATTGAAACCCGACGAACCCAATTTGCCCTGATGGTGGCGGTTTGCGGCTCGTTGGGGCCTTGCGGAGAATCCTTTTGCTGGTCTTTGGAAAACAAGACTGTTTCCGTTTTCTTGTTTATCACGATAAGCATGATAGTCTTATTCGTCTATTTAGAAACCCCAGCCCGCCTTGACGGAAGATCAAGAAGCCCGGGACTGATCCGGCTGCTGTCCTGTCGGAACTGCGTTGGCCGCCATGTCACAAAACCTTCGCGGAACTGCAATTTCTTCTCCATGTCCCCAGACTAGCAACCGAGCAAGCCGCAAGATCGGCTGTCAAAACCGATCCTCGCATGATGCCGGATCAAGAAACCGACCCCAATAAACGGAGCACTGCCTTGACCTTTTCTTCGACTTTCGGCGCCACTTTGGTCGCCCTGACTTTCCTTACCGCTGCCGCACAGGCGGAAGTGGCGCCGGCCGCCCCCGCTGCACCCAAACCGACGATGACTTTCTCGTTCGAACTGACGCCGGAGTTTTACGCGACCAAGAAGACCGGCAGCAACGCGGCCGGCGATCTGGCGGATGATGTGGC
>JANXPK010000056.1 GCA_025357355.1 Rhodobacterales bacterium | reverse complement strand
TCCGCCGCAGCGGCACCGCCAGAGGCATGGACGCGCCCGCTGCACCCGATCAAGTCGGGCAGCGATGCAGAGGCGGATTGGAACCGATGGCTTGCCAAGAACGGGCATCCGACCGTCGCGCAGTTTGCACCGAAGTATCATGCTGGGGAATTCGGGGTGCCCTTCCGTAGGCCGCCGAATGACGATGACGTGGGCATCGAAGCCATGCTTTCGCACAAATGGGTTTGGGCTTATGCCCACGAGGCGAAAGACCGGGCCAATGCTTGAGGAAGTGAAAGAACGATGGCTTCACGCCGTCATGCGCGACCGTGGCCTATCCCCGGCTGCGCGCGTTCTGGGCGCAGTCCTGATCAGCGACTTCCTTGGTAAAAGCTGCACCTCGGATATCGACGAGTTCGCCAAGGCGCTGTGCGTATCGGCCCGCACCACGAAGCGGGCACTGAACCAGTTGGAACAGGCGGGTTGGCTGACCATTGCCGACCCCGGCAAGCGCGGCAAGCCGCTGCACGTTGTCTTGATCGACCGCCCTTTGCCGACTTTGGGTCCTTCCCAACCCTGACCTATACGGGGAGCAGAGGCGCGATGCTTGAAGCTATGCAAGAATTTACAAGGGGTTAAAAGATGCGGATCATGTCGGAACTGCCGGGGCTGGGGGGCGACAAGCCTGTCCACCGCATTGGCGGTTCCGACCTTTGCGACCTGTTCGGCATCACGCCGGGGATGCTGACCACCCTTGGCAAGCGCGATATCGTGGTTCGTCTTGGCCATGATGCCTATGACCTTGAAGAAAGCACCCGCCGCTACATCGCCAGCTTGCGCGAGACGGCAAGCGGGCGCGGCGGCGAAGAACAGGTGCTGAACCTGACCAGCGAACGGGCGCGGCTGGCACGGGAACAGGCCGACGCGCAGGCCCTGAAGAACGCCGTCCTGCGCGGCGAATACGTCCTGGCAAGCGACGTGGAACGGGCTTGGTCTGATACCCTGCGCGCCCTTCGATCCCGGCTTCTGGCGGTGCCTTCCCGGCTGCGCCAGTCCATGCAGCACCTGACCACCAGCGACGTGACGATGATCGACCGCGAATTGCGCGACGCATTGCAGGAACTTGGCAATGCCGACGCTTGACCAGATCACGAAACAGGCGCTGCGCGCCCTGATCCCCCCGCCGCGCCTGCGCCTGTCGGAATGGATCGAGCGTGAAATCGTGCTGCCCGACGGGGTGTCCGCTTTGCCCGGCCCGGTTCGCCTATGGCCCTTTCAGCGCGAGATTGCCGACGCCATAGGCGACGCGGAAATCGAACGGGTGACTCTGGTCAAGCCCGTCCGGGTGGGGTTCACCACGCTTTTGACTAGCGCCCTTGCGTCCTTTGTCGCCAATGAACCCGCGCCGATCCTTTGCTTGCTTCCCGCCGAAGCTGATTGTCGGGAATACATGGTTTCGGATATCGAACCGATCTTCGGGGCATCCCCGGCGCTTGCCGCTGCCCTGTCGGATGAACGCGACGAATCCGGGCGCAACACGCTTCTGTCGCGCCGTTTCCCCGGCGGATCGTTGAAAGTGGTCGCGGCGAAAGCGCCGCGCAACCTGCGCCGTCACAACGTCCGGGTTCTGTTCATGGATGAAGCCGACGGCATGGAATCGACGGCTGAAGGTTCGCCGATCCTCTTGGCTGAACGCCGCACCATGTCCTTTCCCGACCGCAAGATCGTGCTAGGCAGCACCCCGGTTCACGACGAAACCAGCCATGTGCTGCGCGCCTATGCCCAATCCGACGCCCGAATCTATGAGGTGCCATGCCCTGATTGTGAGGCCATGAGCGAACTTCTGTGGCCCGATATCGTTTGGGATGCAGGCGCGCCCGAAACGGCCCGTTGGCGCTGCCCGCATTGCGCCGCAGAGGTATCGGAACGGCACAAGCCGGATATGGTCTTGGCTGGCCATTGGCGCGCCACACGGCCCGAAGTCCAGGGCCATGCGGGGTTCCGCATGAACGCCCTGATCAGCCTTCACACCAACGCCGCTTGGGGCAAGCTGGCCGTGGAATTCGTCCAGGCGAAAGACGATCCGACAACGCTGCAAACCTTCGTCAACACTATCCTTGGCCAAGGCTGGCGCAGCGCCGGGGATGAGCTGGCCGAAGATGAGCTGATGGCCCGCGCCGAACCTTTCGGGCTTGCCGCCGTTCCCGCCGAAGTGCTGGCGGTTACGGTTGGGGTAGACGTGCAACACGACCGCCTAGAAGTCACCTATCTGGGCTGGACCGAAGGCGGCACGGCGCTGGTGCTTGGGCATCGGGTGATCTGGGGGCAATACAATGCCGAAGAAACTTGGGTCGAATTGGACGGGCTGATCGGTGCCCGGTTCCCCCATGCGCTTGGCGGCAAGATTGGGGTGGACGCCTGCGCCATAGTCGCGGGCGACGGCGTGTCCATGCACCATGTCACCGCCTTTGCCACGCCCCGGACGCGGCGCAAGGTGCTGGCGATCAAGGGCGCGCCCGGCAACCGTCCGATGATCTAACGGGCAGGATCAACCACCAAGACAGGCGCGCGCTTGTGGATCATCGGCGTGGACACGGTGAAGCTGCAACTGTTCGGGCGGCTGGCGCAGGCAGGCAGCTTCCGGTTTTCGGCCGATCTGCCCCCGGTCTGGTTTGAACAACTTGCGTCCGAACGGTCTGTGGTGCGCTACAGCCGTGGCCAGCCGACGCGCAGCTTCATTCGGATTCCGGGGCGGCGGGCAGAGGCGCTTGACTGTGTGGTCTATGCCTTCGCCGCGCGGGCGTTGCTCAATCTGGACTATGACCAGCGGCGCGCCGATCTTTCGACCGAAGCCGCGCCCGCGCGGAAGCGCGCCCCGGTGCCGGCGTCAAGATGGATGGAAAGGCGGTAAGTAAACCAATAGCAGGCCAAGCTTAGGAACGTCTGATCAACGGCTTTTGCTGCGCCGAGATGGCGGCCTGATCGCCTTGGCAGGCAGGAGACGGG
>JANXPK010000053.1 GCA_025357355.1 Rhodobacterales bacterium | reverse complement strand
GCGAACCCCGCTGCCTGAGGGCGGCATTGTAGGCGCGCCAGTTCGTCGTTCGGTATAAAGCGGGCGTCGGTTTGCTCATGCACCTAGACTAACAGACTGGATTCGCAGATGGAATCCTGTCCGATTTGTGCAACAGAGCCGGTAATTGGCTTATGGCGGATGTTCAATACAAGGGGTCGCTGACGCGACCCAATTATGTCTTCGCGAACAAAACCAATTCAGACCCGTTAACGCATACCGAGACGACTGTGTAGGTCGAAATCGCAATGGTCGTGGTGGTGTTGAAATTGAGCTATGCCTGAATTTGGGTGACGCGGCCTGATCATGCGGCGTTGGTTTTGGCGGGATCGGTGTTGGCGACCCCGTCGGTGAATTTGACGCCTTCGATGACGCGTGGCAACTGATTTGCGCCGTTGAGGCGGCGCCATGTCTTCGATGCCGCGCGTATGAGGGTGAAGACCATCAGCTTCACGGTCCTTTGTGACAGCGCCCCCTTGGTGCGGACGGTGCGGTGGCGGACGGTGGCGAACACGCTCTCAACCGGGTTGGACGTGCGCAGGTGGTCCCAGTGCTCGGCGGGGTAGTCAAAGAACGTCAGCATCGCCTCGGCGTCTTTGGTCAGGCACGTCACGGCGGGGGCGAATTTGACCTCGTATTTTTCCTTGAAGACCTCGATGGCAGCCCGCGCGGCCGCTTTCGTTTCGGCGTGATGGATGTCCTTCAGGTCGGATGTCACCGCCGGGGCCATGGATTTTGGGAACTTGTTCAGAACATTAGAACTTTTGTGGAACCAGCAGCGCTGGTGGCGAGTGCCCGGGAAGACTTCATCGACCGCCTTCCAGAACCCCAAGGCACCATCGCCCACCGCCACTTCAGGGGCAATGGTCAACCCGCGTGCCTTGATATCAATAAGTAATTCCCGCCAGCTCTGCGCGCTTTCGCGTATCCCGACATGGAAGCCGAGCAACTCCTTCCTGCCTTCCGGCGTCGCCCCGATGATGACGAGGATGCACTCGGCCTCGGGTTCCATCCGGGCCTGCAGATAGACCCCATCAGCCCAGATGTAGACGTAGCGCCGCGCCGAGAGATCGCGGTCCTGCCAGCGATCATAATCCTCCTGCCAACCCGCCGTGAGCCGCGCAATCACACCTGGCGACAGGTTGGGGGCGTCTGTTCCGAGCAGAGCCGACAGAGCTTCCTGAAAATCGCCGGTGGAGATGCCGCGCAGATAAAGTGCCGGCAGGAGGGCATCGAGGCTTTTCGAGCGCCGTGCCCATTTCGGCAGGATGTTGGACGTGAAGCGGATCTTTGCCTCGGCGGGCACCTCCGCTGACCGATCACGCACCTTCTGGCGCCGGACCTCGATCGGCCCGATCCCGGTCTGGATCACCCTCTCGGGTCCCGCTCCATGCCGAACGATGCGCTGACGGCCATCGGCGAGCAGGTCATCGGAAAACCTGGCGACAAAGCCGTCAGCTTCCGCTTTCAACGCCGCCATCAGCATGCGGCGCGCCCCATCGCGGGCGATCTCGGTCAGCGGGTCAATGATCGAACCAGGCTGGCGGAAGGGGATGATCGTGGTATCGTCTGTCATAGGCGTATCGCTCCTCTGGAGGTTCTGGCAGGCTTCGACACCCGCCACGATACGCCGCCTTCTCAATTCCCATCACCCAGATTCATGCATAGCTCAGGCGGGCCGCCGTGGATGCGGTCGGCAAGGTGGCCAAGGCCGATGACGTATTTCTGCGAGGCGTTGTAGGCCGCGATCACGGAATAGTTGTGAAAAACCAGAAAGGCCGGGCCGGTGGCGGCGGCCGGCAGGATGACCGAGGCGGTGCCGTGGTCGACGAGCCGGTTTCCGGTGGCGGTCCGGACCCCGAGTTTGGCCCAGTCGCCGGTGCTGCGGCGGCGCAGATTGCCGGCGAGGGCGCGGTTGAAGCCGGGCGGCAGCAACACCTCGACCCCCCAGGGCTGGCCATAGCTCCATCCGGCGCGGGCAAGGTAGTTGGCGGCAGAGGCAAGCGCGTCGGTCGGATCGTCGCCCCAGATGTCGCGCCGCCCGTCGCCACGAAAATCAACGGCATAGGCGAGGTAGGTCGTGGGGATGAACTGGGTGTGGCCCATAGCTCCGGCCCAGCCGCCGGTCATGCGGTCAGGGGTGACATCGCCATGTTGCAGAATGCGGAGAGCGGCGATGAGTTGCCCCTCGAAAAAGGCGGCACGGCTGCTGGCATAAGACAGGGTTGCAAGGGCCGAGATCACCGGAACGGTGCCACGTTTGGTGCCGTAAAAGCTTTCGATGCCCCAGACTGCGGCGATGACATGCGCCTCGACCCCATAGGCCTTCTCGATCTGGGACAAGAGCTGGGCCTGTCGCCGCAGAGCGGCCTTGCCGGCGGCGATGCGCTCGTCCGAAGCAGTGATGGCGAGGTAATCCTCTAGCGACAGGGAGAATTCGTACTGGTTGTTTTCCTTGTCGATCACGCCGGGAAGGAAACCGGCTTGGGAAAAGGCCGCGTCCAGCGTGCGGGCGGCGATACCCTGACTGGCCGCGCGCAGTCGGAACTTGGCGACCCAGCGATCAAAGCCGGGATTGGCGGCGGCGGGGAAATCGGATTGGGCAAAGGCGGGCAGGGCGAGAGCTGCCCCAAAGGTCGCAAGGAAGGCGCGGCGGGTTTGGGTCATGAAGGGCCTATCTGGCGGAATGGGTGGCGAGAAGTGGGGGGGGGGTCACACCCCCTCGCCATTGGTTCTCGGACCGATGGCGAAACAATGGCTCGGCCCATGGGATATTTATGGACCGATGAGTGGGTAAAGGGTTCTGAATTTGAACGGGTGGGGCCAATTCGGCATCTCTCTGCCTTGTGAGGCGGGTGGGGGGTGCGGCGCGGCGCGGGCGGGCCTATATAGGCGCCATGACCCTTCATCGCGCCGTTCTGGCCCCGCTGATCATGTTGTTGTTTTCGCTGCCGGCGCAGGCCAAAGAGGTGCCGCTGGACACCTTGTCGGCCTATCTGAACGGATTGGTCACGGTCGAGGCCGATTTCAAGCAGGTCAACGCCGATGGCTCCAAATCCATCGGCAAGATCTATATCCAGCGTCCGGGCCGGGCGCGGTTCGAATATGCGGCACCGGACAAGAACCTGGTGCTGGTGGCGGGCGGGCAAGTGGTGATCTTTGACAGCAAGTCCAACCAGCCGCCCGAACAATACCCGCTTGCGCGCACGCCGCTCAACCTGGTGTTGGGGCCGGGGATTGATCTGCAGACGGCGCGCATGGTGGTGGGGCACCACGAGGAAAAGGATGTGACCGTGGTTACCGCGCAGGACCCCAAACATCCCGATTACGGCACCATCGATCTGATGTTCGGCGAAAATCCGGTGGCGCTGACCGGTTGGGTGATCACCGATGACGTCGGGAACCAGACCGCGGTGACGCTGGGCCCGCTGGTCGTCGGGCAGAAATATGAGGCGAGCCTGTTCTCGACCGAAATAGAGTTGATCAAGCGTCGGCATTGACGGTCAACCGCCCGGCAGGCAGGTTTGCAGCTGGCTGCCATAAGTTGCGGCGCGGGCGCCAACCTGCTGACCGATGGCAACCAGCCAACCTTTGGCACGGTAACTGCCATTGGCAAAGCCATTCCGCCCCTCGTGGTAGGCCAGATACTGGCTTTCGGCATCGGTCTTGGAAATGCCGAGGCGTTGGGTCGAGCCGTCCATGTACCAGCCCATGAAATCGGTGGCGTCGCGGATATTGTCGCGGCGGGCGCCGAAACGGTTCTGATCCTGACGGTAGTCATCCCAAGTGCTGTCGAGCGCCTGACTGTAGCCATAGGCCGAGCTTTGGCGGCCCATCGGAATGATGCCAAGCGCGTAGCGGTGCGGCGTACGGGCATTGCCGATGAATTTGCTTTCCTCATAGAGTGTCGCCATCTGGACATAGACCGGGACACCCCATCTGCGCGCAGTTGCCTGCATGGCAGCCAAATAGGACGGTCTTTGGGCGATGATCGAACAGGCATCGTCCAGATTGCGTGGCGCCGAAAAATTGCCGCCCCCGCAGGAGGCCAGAAACAGCAACAGAATCGACGCACGGAGAAGTCTGCTCATTTGCCCCTCGCACGTTTAGTTTTTTGGCAGGATAGGTGAAAAATGGGAAAAGGCAAACGCCGTGGCGTGGGACCGGGGTCACTATTCGGACAGTGTGGGGTGACGGCACCGGCAATGGGTTCGGCGGGAAGGCGCCCAACTGTCGGTCAGGGGTCCACAGACTGTTTCCTTTGTGCACCACCTCATTGATTTACAAAGGGGGTCTTGCGGGATTACACAGATACAGGGGAGCACATCGCAATGCTGAAGACGGCAGCGAAATACCACATTGGTCAGGTGTTGCGCCATCGCAAGCATCCGTTCCGCGGTGTGGTATTTGATGTCGATGCGATGTTTTCCAACACTGAGGATTGGTACGAAAATATCCCCGAGGACAGCCGCCCTTCCAAGAACCAGCCGTTCTACCATCTGCTCGCCGAGAACGATCAGAGCTATTATGTGGCCTATGTCTCCGAGCAGAACCTCGTGCCGGACGAGACCGGCGAACCGGTCAGCCATCCCGACCTGCCCGACCTGTTCGGGGATTTCGAAAACGGCCGCTATCCTTTGCAGTTTCAGCTGAACTGATTGGCGAATATCGCAGTGATGCTTACCGAACGGTAACCTTTCGGACCTAACTTCGTTCTCAACCCAATGCAGTGGAGAGAGAGAATGAAGTTGGAAAGCGAACGTCGCGGCGAAATCATAGTGATCCGCGCCATGGACGACCGGATTGACGCTGCGGGCGCCATCCAGTTCAAGGAACGCATGCGCGAAATCATCGCGGAACCCAGCCAAAGGGTGGTTCTGGACATGTCCAACATCGGTTTTCTCGACAGTTCGGGGCTGGGCGCGGTGGTTTCGGTGATGAAAGCGCTTGGCCCGTTGCGGCGGTTGGAACTGTCGGGCCTGACGCCGACCGTGGAAAAGGTGTTTCGCCTGACCCGAATGGATTCGGTCTTCATCATCCACAAGACCCTGCCCGAGGGCCTGCGGAATGCTGGCTGAACGCAAGGCAACCCCTGAACCCGCACCTGAGGCGGGAGCCACCTGGTCCATGACGCTGGAGGGCAATCCCGATGCTGTGCGGGACGGGTTGCGGGACCTTTTTTCCTGTGAGTTGTTGTCCGGTCTGACCGAGGACAGTCGTGGCAGCGTTGAGATCGTCGTCGCAGAAGTTCTGAACAACGTGGTCGAACATGCCTATGCGCAATATACGGGCAAAATTGATCTGCGGATCACGCGGCACCCGGCCTTCCTGGCCGTCAAGGTGGCCGACGCTGGTTTGCCGATGCCGGGCGGCGAATTGCCAGGGTCAAAACTGGCCGATGTCAGCGATTTGCCAGAGGGGGGATTCGGCTGGTTCCTGATTCGCACCTTGACCCAGGATCTGAGCTATCGGCGCGACGGCGAGCGCAACTTGCTGAGCCTGAGCATCGGCGTGGACAATATCCCTTGACCTGGTTCCATTGTTTCAAACCCTTGGAAACTGACAAGCAAGCGCCATATTCCGTCCTAAGAACCGCCCCAAGCGCCCACCATACAGAGCAGGTAGCTGCATAAAGCTTCCCTCGGCGCTGCGGATCATAGCCCCCACCCAGTTCGTGGCGCCGAGGCACTACCCTGCTTGGAAATCGCGCCTTCTTGGAATTCGCAGTCTTTGCCCCTAGGGTCACGCCCTGAAGGGGAGTTTTGCATGCGCGATTTCCAGATGCCGGGCCGGTCGGCCTGCTACGCAACGAACGGGATGGTTGCCACCTCGCATCCTTTGGCCGCCAAGACCGCCATCGACATTCTGCAGGCGGGCGGCAATGCCGTGGACGCGGCAATTGCGGGCGCAGTGTTGCTGGGAATTTGCGAGCCGCAGATGACCGGGATCGGCGGCGATTGCTTCGCGCTGGTCAAACCGGCTGGGAGCGAAGAAGTCTTTACCCTGAATGGATCGGGCCACGCACCGAAAGCGGCGACTGCAGAGGCGTTGCGGCAGCGGCAGATGACGGCGGTGCCCTTGCGCGGAATCGAGCCGGTCACTTTGCCGGGGGCGATGGACGCGTTCTGCAGCCTTTCGGCGGACTACGGGCTCATGGGACTTGACCGGGCGCTGGCTCCGGCAATCCGCTATGCCGACGAGGGGGTGCCGGTGGCACCGCGCGTGGCGTTTGACTGGGCCGATGACGCGCCAGCCCTGAAGGGGGATGCGCGGAAATTCTTGCTGATCAACGGCAAGGTCCCGGTTGCAGGCCAGATCTTCCGGGCACCCGGCCAGGCCGAGGTGCTGCGCCGGGTCGCCGCCAAGGGCCGAGCCGGGTTCTATGAGGGCGAGGTGGCTGAGGATATCGTCGTCTCGCTGCAGGCCCTTGGCGGCAGTCATACGCTGGACGATCTGGCGGCGACGCGGTGCAGTTATGGCAAGCCGGTCAGCGGCAGTTACAAGGGGCATGAGTTGCTGGAGCATCCGCCGAACGGGCAGGGGGCGACGGCGATCCTGATGCTGAACATCCTCAAGCATTTCGATCTGGCGGCCATGGAGCCCTTTGGCACACTGCGTGCCCATATCGAGGCGGAGGCGGCCAAACTTGCCTACGACGCCCGCAACCGGTTCATTGCAGAGGCTAGCCCAAGGCTGGACTACATGCTGTCAGAACAAGTGGCGGCAAAGCTGGCAGCCCTGATCGATCCCAAACGGGCTATGGCCGCGGCGGCACCTTTGACCGAGGCCATGCACCGCGACACGATCTATATCACGGTGGTGGACCGCGACCGGATGGCGGTGTCGCTGATCTACTCGATCTATTTCGGCTTTGGCTCGGGTCTGGCGTCGCGCAAATTCGGGATAAACTTTCAGAACCGCGGGGCGGGGTTCACATTGAAAAAGGGTCATCCAAACGAAATGGGCGGTGGCAAACGGCCGATGCACACCATCATCCCGGCGATGCTGGCCAAGGGCGGGCGGGTAGTAATGCCGTTTGGGGTGATGGGGGGTGCCTACCAGCCGACCGGGCATGCGCGGTTTGTGTCCAATCTGCTGGATTTTGGTATGGACCAGCAGTCCGCCGTCGACGGGCCACGTTGCTTTAGTGGGCCAGAGGGGATGCTGGTGGAGCGCGGCTATTCCGACAAGGTGCGGGCAGAATTGGCGGCAATGGGGCATCAGGTGTCTGTTCCGCTCGATCCGTTGGGCGGGGCACAGAATATTCGTATGGATGACAGCGGCATCCTGATCGGGGCGTCGGACCCGCGCAAGGATGGCTGCGCCTTGGGGTATTGAGATGGCGGGGTATTGAGATGGATTATCCGGAGATCACCGCCAGCATCCGCGCCCTGACGGATGGCGAGACCGATGCGGTGGCGCTGATGGCGACCGTGGTTTGCGAGATCCATACCGCGCATCCCTTTGCCGACTGGACCGGGTTTTACCGGGTGGTGGCACCGGACCTTCTGAAGATTGGGCCTTATCAGGGTGGGCACGGCTGCCTGATCATCCCGTTTTCGCGGGGGGTATGCGGCGCGTGTGCGCGGACGGGCCGGGTGCAGATTGTGCCCGATGTAGCGGCTTTTGCCGACCATATCGCCTGCGCGGCCTCCACCAGATCGGAACTGGTATTGCCGGTGTGGAACGGCGAGGGGCGGCTTTTGGGCGTTCTGGATATCGACAGCGACACCCCAGCGGCGTTTACCGCGGCGGATGAGGCGTGGCTGGTGCCATTGCTGGCCGAAGTGTTCGCGAGGGCAGAGTGAAAGGGTCATGTCTTTGCGGGTCAGTGGTGTTCGAGGTGGAGGCGCCCTTGCGCCCGGTCATCGTTTGCCATTGCACCCAATGCCGCAAATTCTCTGGCCATGTCTGGGCGGCCAGTGCTGTGCCCGAGGCGCGGTTTCGGCTGATCAGGGACGCGGGGCTCAGGTGGTATCGGTCTTCCGAGATTGCCGAACGCGGGTTCTGCAAGGACTGTGGCGCGAGCCTGTTCTGGCATCCCTTCGACGCAGGTACGATGCAGTTCGCGCCGGGTGCCTTGGATGGACCGACCGGGCTGAGCGTGGCGGAAGAGTGGCACTTGGACGGCGCCGGCGACTACTACACCGTGCCGCAATCGGCCGAGGCGCTGACCGGAACATGCCTGTGCCGGGCCAACCAGTTCAGCATTGACCGACCGATGGGCGCGGTGATCGCCTGTCATTGCACACAATGCCGAAAATTGTCTGGGCATTATTCGGCGTCCTTTGATGTGACAGAGGATGCACTGGTCTGGCACGCAAAGCTGGTTGTGGAATATACCTCGCCCGGCGGCGGGGCGCGTGGGTTTTGTCCAGAATGCGGATCGAGCCTGTACTTCCGGGCGGTCGACAGCGGGTTTTCGGTGGAAGCAGGCTGCGTCGACAACCCGACCGGCGGACGGTTGGAATTGCACATCTTTACCGCCGACAAGGGCGATTATTATGATCTGCACGATGGCGTACCGCAGGCCAGTGGCTGGGGCTAAATGCGGCGCGACGGCACCCAAGCATAGCCCATCGGGCACAGGATGACCGCCTCACGCAAGCCATGGCCGGTCTTGTCGGTTGGCGGTTGCAAAAGGATTGCGCTGGGGAATTGGCCAAGGCGGGCGGACGCCTGATCGGGGTCGGCCTCATGCAGGCGCAATTCGATCCCGGCGCCGCGCGGGCCGGACTCCGGCAGCAGCGACAACAGCGGATGGGCGCCATAGGTTTGGTCGGCGTGAAGCTGGAACGGCTGGCCCGCGTGCACCAGTATTGCAAAATCCTTCGACGCGCGGTGGCCTTGCATGGCAAACACCTCGGTCAGAAACGCAACCTCTGCCAGCACATCACGGACCAGAAGGTTGACGGATATGGCGCGGAGCGCGTGGCCAAACGCGGCGGCGGGGACGGTTTCATAGTCCATGGGGCACCTCTGTGCGCAGTCTGCGCATTCATTGGGGCGGCGTCAAATCACCTCTCTTGATCTTCCGGGTCAGGGCGGGGAAGGTGCGGCAAAGGAGAGCGACATGGCAGCGATTACGCTTCTGGACGGCGGCATGGGGCAGGAACTGGTGGCACGCTCGGGTGATGAGCCGACGCCCCTGTGGGCGACGCGGGTGATGATCGACCATCCAGGATTGGTGCGGGCGATCCATGAGGATTACTTTGCTGCCGGGGCGACCGTGGCCACCACCAATACCTATGCGATCCATCATGACCGGCTGGAGCGTTTCGATCTGGACCATTTGTTCCACGCCCTGCATCTGCGGGCCTTGGCCGAGGCGCATGAGGCGCGTGGCCAGCGGGTTGCGCGGATTGCCGGGTCAATCGGACCGTTGAAGGCTTCGTATCGGCCCGACCTGGCCGAGCCGGTGTCTATTGCCGCGCCCAAATATGCCGAGGTGGCACAGATTTTGGCGGCGCATGTCGATCTGATCCTGTGCGAGACCATGGCTTCGCTGGGCATGGCAGAGGCGGTGGCGCAAGGGGCGCAGGCGGCGGGCAAGCCGGTGTGGCTGTCGGTGTCGGTTGATGACCATGACGGGACATTGTTGCGGTCGGGCGAAAAGGTGACGGGGCTGGCGGCGGTGGTTGCGAAATATCCAGTCGCGGCGGTGCTGGCCAATTGCTCGGTACCCGAGGCGATGGCGGCGGCCTTGGGCGAGCTTCGTGGCCTGGGTTTGCCGTTCGGGGCCTATGCCAACGGGTTCACCCATATTTCGGGCAATTTCCTGAAAGATGCGCCGACGGTTCGGGAACTGACCCATCGCCACGACCTGACACCGGAGAAATACGCCGATTTCGCAATGGCTTGGGTGGATATGGGGGCGACGATCGTGGGGGGCTGTTGCGAGGTGGGGCCCGCGCATATCACCCATCTGGCCGGTCGGCTGGCCGCGGCGGGTCATCAGATCGTATGATCGAATTCGATTACCGTCCGCCCGATGTGCCGCTGAAGGTGATCCATCAGGATGATCAGGTGATCGTGGTGGACAAGCCCGCCGGTTTGCTGTCGGTGCCGGGCAAGCTTGCGGGCCGGGCCGACAGTCTGGAAAGCCGCTTGCGCGCGGCGTTCTGGGATGCTCTGCTGGTCCACCGGCTGGATTGCGATACCTCTGGTGTGATGATCTTTGCCCGCACCAAGATCGCCCAGGGCTTTCTGGGACAGGAGTTCGAACAGCGGCGCGCCAAGAAAAGCTATGTGGCGCGGGTTGCTGGGGTTGTGGCGGATGATCGCGGGCGGATTGATCTGCCGATTGGGTCGGATTGGCTGAACCGTCCGAAACAGATGGTTGACACTGTGAATGGACGTTCGGCAGTCACGGATTGGGAAGTTGTCGGCCGGGGCGATGGTGAAACGCGGGTTCGTCTATACCCGCAGACCGGGCGGAGCCATCAGCTGCGGGTGCATATGCTGGAGCTGGGGCACCCGATATTGGGGGACCAGATTTACTCGGCTGATGCCGCGCGATTTGACCGGCTGATGTTGCATGCCGAGACATTGGCGCTGCACCATCCCGGGACAAAAGCCTGGGTGGAATATCGGGCGCAGTGCCCGTTTTGAGCGCCGGGAGAATACCAATTCCCCGGACTCGTTTGGGCGTATTTGGAAGAAGCCAAACAGGTCAGAGGGTCAGCGCGAGTTTGCGCCCCTCGTGAAACGCATAGGCGGCCAGGCGCGGGGCGATGCAATCGCCGATGCGGTGGGTGGTCTTGCCTGAGAAGGCATCGGGAAAGGGGTCAAAGGCGCGGTTGGTGGTGGACATGACAAGGGCGCCTGCGGGCAGGATTTCTTCTTGTCCGGTCAATAGGTTGCGGACCGTGACGCCGTTACCGTGCCAGCCGACGAGGCAGTGTTCGGTGAGGAACTTCGCGCCGAGTTTGGCGAGGCGGCGACGGGCGGAGCCGTCGGCGGAGGTGCGGGCGATTTCCTTGCCGACGAAGGCCTCGGGCGTAACGATGGTGACCTGCTTGCCTTGTTCGGCCAGAGCCCAGGCGGTGCCCACCCCGCGCCAATTGGAGCCTTCGTCATAGACGACCACTGAGTCGCCGATACGGGCTTCGCGACGTAGCACTTGCTCGGGGGACCAGACGTGGCCAAGCTCCAGTCCCGGAAGCTTGTCAAGCTGCGGTTGCCAGCGCTGGAAGCCGGTTTCGTCGGGCAGCGAGCCAGTGGCGATGATCACGGTGTCGGCGGGATGACCGGCGATGTCGTTGGCTTCAAGAAATGTGTTGAGCCGAAGAGTGACGCCGAGTTTAGCGAACTGGCGTTCATACCAGTCGAGCAGATCGAGAATCTGGGCGCGGCGGGGTTGCATGCCGGCAAGGCGGAACTGGCCGCCGATGACCGGCAAGGCCTCAACGATTTCAACGCGATGGCCGCGTTCGGCGGCGGCGCGGGCAGCTTCCAGCCCGGCGGGGCCAGCACCCACAATTAACACATTCTTAACCGTCCCAGCCTTGGTGAAACGGTCGCCGCCCCATTCGAACTCGCGGCCAGCCGAGGGGTTGACCAGGCAGGAAATCCAGTAATCGCGGCTGCGGCGGCCCCAGCACATCTTGTTGCACGAAATGCAGCCCCTGATGTCTTCGGCCCGCCCTTCGGTGGCTTTGCGCGCCAGATGCGGGTCAGCAATCTGGCCGCGGACGATGGAGACAAGGTCGGCCTCACCCGAGGCAATGATGGTTTCGGCATTGTCAGGGGTTCTGATCCCGGCTTCGGAGGTTACTTTGGCATGCTTAACAATGGCTTTAAGCTGCGTTGTCACGGGGGTCGTGAGTTTCTCGCCCTCGGTGAAAGCGGGGATGATGCCTTCGAGTTCGAGGTAGGAGCCGTAGCCGCAGGTAACGTAGTCGATATGACCTGTGGAGTCATGCAGGGCGATGATTTCACACAGATTCTTGGCATTTAGGGTGACTGAATAGGCGGTCGAATAGGAAATGGCGAGGCCGATGATGAAGTCTTCGCCGCAGCTTTTGCGGATGCGCTCGATGAGAGTACGCGAGAAACGGGTGCGGTTTTCCAAGGAGCCGCCCCAGCAGTCGGTGCGCTTGTTGGACCACGGGGTCCAGAATTGGTCGAGCAGGGAATGATAGGCGGCCCAGACCTCAACCCCTTGGAATCCTGCGCGTTTCGAGCGCAAGGCGGCGGCGGCGTGGGCGTCGAGAAGTTCTTCAATCTCGGCCTCGGTCATGGCGTGGGATCCGTCACTGTCGTGATAGGAGGGGCCGCCGGAGGGGGACCAGTGGGGAGCGAAGCTGAGGTCGGAATCACCGTGGGCGCCGATGTGGTATTGTTGTTGCAGGATGACGGCGCCTGCGTCTTTCACGGCGTCGGTGATCTTGCGGAAATGCGGGATGGTGTCGTCGGAAATCATGTAGTTTCCGCGAGTTAGCACGCCGGTGCGATGGACGGGGGCGGGTTCGGAGACGATCATTCCGGCGCCGCCCAGGGCACGCTCTACCAGATAGCCCTGCACCCTGGGGCCAGGGATGCCCATGTCGGACATATTGGCGGTATGGGCACCGAAAACTATGCGATTACGCAGGGTTACCCCGCGCAGTTGCAAAGGAGAGAGCAGGTGCGGGTGGTGCGACATGGGCGGCTACTTTCGCTGGTTTGGCTGAAGCTTAACGAAAAATGAACGACCTACAAACCACCTACATTG
>JANXPK010000028.1 GCA_025357355.1 Rhodobacterales bacterium | reverse complement strand
CGGTCGCATCTGCCGATCGTGGCGCTGACCGCCCATGCGATGGACGGAGACGAAGAGGGGATATTGGCGGCGGGCATCGATCGTTACATGACCAAGCCTTTGCGCAAGGCGGCAATTGCGGCGGTGCTGAGCGAGTTCTGTCCAGGGGAGGCGCGATCACTCGACCTCGAGTCCGAACAAATGACCGGAACCTGAACAGGTTCATTCGTCGCGGAGCAGCGCGAGGAACGCCTCGCCAAACCGATCGGTCTTTTGCGGGCCCATACCAGCGATCTGCTCCAGCTCGGCCAGCGTAGAAGGCCGCTCTTCAGCGATGTGGCGCAGGGTGGAGTGCGAACAGCTGAGATGCTTGCCGATGCCATCGGCACCGCGCGCGAATTCAAGTTGGCAATCGGCAAGGCGGTCAAAGATCGTGGCGGCGTCGCGGCCAGCCAGTTTGCGCCTGGCGGGGTGGACCGGATCGGGGGCACTGCCGGTGATGACGGCCAGAAACGCCCTACCATAGCTTTCCAGCTTTTTGGCGCCGACCCCTGAAATGCCCATCATCTGGTCAAGGCTTTGCGGCCGCCGTTCTGCCATCTCGATAAGGGTGCGGTCGGGAAAGACGATGTAGGCGGGGACATTCTGCGCTTCGGCCAAAGCACGCCGCTTGGCCTTGAGGGCGGACAAAAGGTCGGCATGCTCGTCGTCGATCTGCGCCTTGACTGCGACATCCGCCCGCGCCTTCTGAACGGTGTCAAGCCGCAGGGAAATCGCCTGTTCGCCGCGCAGGATCGGGCGGGCAGCTTCGGTCATCCGCAGGGCACCCATCCGTTCGGGGTCCGGGCGGACCAGATCGCGACCCATCATCTGGCGAAAGACCGCGCCCCAGGCCGGCTTGGACAGATCGCGGCCGACGGCAAACGTCGGCAGATTGTTGTGGCCACGTTCCAGAACTTTAGGTGTCGCATTTCCGGTCAATATGTCGATCAGATGGCCCGCACCGAAATATTCACCGGTGCGCAGGATAGCCGACAACGCCTTGCGCACCGCGTCGGTGGCGTCGAACATCAGGGCGGGACGGTCGCACAGGTCGCAGTTGCCGCAAGGTTCGGTCACCTCGCCAAAATAGCCCAGAAGGACCTGGCGGCGGCACTTTGCCGCCTCGGCCAGACCCAGAAGCGCGTTCAGGCGGGCATGGTCGGCTTGTTTGCGGTCAGCAGGGGCGGCGCCTTCGTCGATCTGTGAGCGTCGCAGGCGAATGTCGTCGGGGCCATACAGCGTCAGTGTCTCGGCGCGCAAGCCATCGCGACCGGAGCGGCCGATTTCCTGATAATAACCCTCGATCGACTTCGGCAGATCAGCATGCGCAACCCAGCGGATGTCGGGTTTGTCGATGCCCATGCCAAAAGCGATGGTGGCCACGACGATCAGCCCGTCTTCCTGCTGAAAGCGCAGCTCGACCCGGCGACGTTCGTCCGGCTCCATCCCAGCATGGTAGTAGCAGGCCGAGTGGCGCGCCTCGCGCAGCGACTGAGCCATGACCTCTGTTTTGGCGCGGGTGGCGCAGTAGACGATGCCAGATTGACCGCGGCGGGCGGCGGCAAAAGCAAGGATCTGGTCGCGCGGCTTGTCCTTGACGGCAAAGGCCAAGTGGATGTTCGGCCGGTCAAAGCCGCGCAGGAAGGTGTCCGGGGCTACGCCGTCAAAGAGGCGCGTGACGATCTCTGCTCTGGTTTCCGCATCTGCCGTGGCGGTAAAGGCAGCGAGGGGCACACCAAGGCTGCGCCGCAGGTCGCCGATCTTCAGATAATCGGGGCGGAAATCATGACCCCACTGGCTGACGCAATGTGCCTCGTCCACCGCGATCAGGCTGACGCCAATGCGGCGCAAGAGTGGCAGTGTCCCGGCAGCGGCAAGACGTTCCGGCGCGATGTAGAGGAGTTTCAGCTGGCCGTCGTCCAGACGGCGAAAGACATCCTCGATCTCTTCATCGGTGTTGCCCGAGGTCAGCGCACCCGCTTCGACCCCGACGGCGGTCAGCGCACGGACCTGATCACGCATCAAGGCGATGAGGGGAGAGATGACGACTGTCACGCCGCCGCGGCACAGAGCGGGAAGCTGGAAACACAGCGACTTGCCGCCGCCGGTCGGCATGATGGCCAGCGTGTTGCGCCCGGCCATGACGGCGTCGACAATCTCCTCCTGACCTGGGCGAAAATCGGCAAAGCCGAAGACCGAATGCAAAAGCGCCCGTGGATCGTTCATGTTTTCATCAACTTGCATCCATAGACGTTACGCGGGCGCGGTTGGTGCCGGGCTAAAGTCTAGCGGAAGTTGTTGAAGACAACGATGCGCACCGCGATGATGGCGAACAGCAGCACCAGGGGTGCAAAGTCGATGCCGCCGGTGACGGGGATGAATTTGCGCATCCGGACATAAATCGGGTTCAACGTGCTCTGCAGGGCTTCCCAAATCCGGTAGACCAACGGTTGGCGCAGGTTCAGGACCTGAAAATTGATCAGCCAACTCATGATCACATGGGCCAGAACGATCCAGCGTGCGATGTCAAGCACGAGGAGCAGGATTTGCAGCAAGGATGTCATCTGGGTTCTCCGAAAGGCAGGGCAGAAGTAGTAGGTAGCGGGCCAAAGGGCAAGGACCGGCAGCGCACTTGCTTAATGTGCCAACATCGGGCTTGATTGGGGAAAACCAAGGGGCAGGCATGGTCACGCAGCGACAGCGCATCTGGGGCTGGTTCTTTTACTTCTGGGCGCAGCAGCCTTATTTCACCCTGCTTTTGACTTTCGTCTTCGGTCCCTACGTGGCGACGCTTTTCGCCAGTGGCGTTGACGCGCAGTCGATCTGGGGCAACATGAATACCGTTGCGGGGCTTCTGGTGGCGGTACTTTCGCCCTTTCTGGGGGCTGTTGCTGACAAGGCAGGCGGCAAGCGGCGGTTCATCGCATTCTTCAGCCTACTTTACATCGTCGGCGCTGCCGCACTGTGGTATTCGGAGCCCGGTCATTTCGACATCTGGTTCATCGCGCTGTTTTTTTCGCTGGGTCTGGTGGCGACGGAACTTGCCGCGATGTTCGCAAATGCCATGCTACCTGAACTAGGCCCTAAAGAGGCACTTGGGCGCATTTCGGGTTCGGCCTGGGGGTTTGCCTATCTGGGTGGTGTTGTCGCGCTGATGATCATGTTGGCGTTATTTGTCGAACAGCCGAGTGGCCTGACGCTTCTTGGACACCCGCCGGCGTTCGGGCTTGACGCTTCGCGGCATGAGGGCACGCGTATCGTTGGGCCCTTCACCGCGCTATGGTATGCCGTGTTCATCGTGCCATTCTTTCTGTGGACACGTGGTCCGCGTCAGGAAGGACGCGTGTCGATTGGGCGGGCGCTGACCATGGCCTGGCCGGAACTGCGCGCGACGTTGCGTGACTTGCCACGGCAGCCCGCGCTCTTGCGTTACCTTCTGTCCTCGATGCTGTACCGCGACGCACTGAACGGCATGTTCGTCTTTGGCGGGATCTATGCCACTGGCATGTTGAAACTTGCTGCCGTCGACGTCGGTATTTTCGGGATCGTCGCCGCCATCTCTGGCGGCGTTTTCGCCTGGCTGGGTGGCAAGGCCGACAGCGCGTTTGGGCCAAAGCCGGTGATCATCGCCTGCCTGCTGTTGCTGATAGCCTCGGCGCTTGTGCTGTTGTCAATCAACCGGACGACGGTCTTCGGCATGGACCTTGGGCCATCGGGGCCGAAATTCGCCTTCATCGCCGTTGGTGCTGCCATCGGAGCCGGGGCGGGCAGCGTGCAGGCTGCGAGCCGGACGTTGATGGTGCATCTTGCCACGCCGGGGAAAATGACCGAAAGCTTTGGCCTATACCAACTCGCCGGACAGGCCACGACCTTCATAGCCCCCTTTTTCGTCGCTCGTGCCACGGAATGGAGCGGCAGCCAGCAGATCGGCATCATGCCGATCATTGCGCTGTTCGTGCTGGGCCTGGCGCTGTTTCTCGCCGTTCCGAACTTTCGCCCATCGAGAGACCCCGCATGATCCGCTTTTTGTTGTGCTTTGCCTTAGTCGCCCTACCCGCCAAAGCCGAAACCACAGCGGCCAAGCTGTTTGCAGCGCTGCCAACGCCAACGCAGAGTCAATCCATGCCGATTGGCACCTATGCGCGGGGCTGTGCGGCGGGCAATGTTCAACTGCCCGAGACTGGCCCGACCTGGCAGGCCATGCGCCTGTCACGCAACCGGAACTGGGGCAACCCGGTGCTGTTACAATATCTTGAGGATTTGAGCGCCGAGGTTTCTGCCGCCGGCTGGAAAGGGCTGTATATCGGCGACATGGGCAATCCGCGCGGCGGGCCGATGATATCGGGTCATGCCAGCCACCAGATAGGACTGGACGCCGATGTCTGGTTTCTCAAGCCTGCGCGGCTCGACCTGTCCACTGCCGACCGCGAAAAGATCAGCTCGATTGCGATCCGCAGCAACGATCAATTGTCAGTGAACCAGAATTGGGATCGCAGCTATGAGGCCGTGCTGAAAACCGCGGCGTCTGATCCGCGGGTGGACCGGATCTTTGTGGCGGCGGCGATCAAGATCGAAATGTGCAAGTCCGCAACCGCCTCCGATACCACGTGGTTGCAGCATATAAGGCCGGAAGCGGGGCATGAAGACCATTTCCATGTCCGGCTAAAATGCCCGGTGGGTGCGGCTCTGTGCCAGACCCAGACGCCGACGGTGTCGGATCTGTCCAAGGGCGGCAGTGGCTGCGATGACACCCTGATGTACTGGGTATCGGACGCCTATCTGCACCCAAAGCCAGTCAAGCCGCCGAAGAACCCGCCACCGCCAAGGCCGCATAAGCGGACCTCGCGAGAGTATCTGATGTCGGACCTGCCCGCGCAGTGCATGGGCGTGCTCAACGCCAATTGACAGGGCCGTCGCCGGGGCCTAAAGGCCGCCGTCCCCATGGTGGGGCCAAGTCTCCGCGACCTTGTAAAAAACGGACAGAACATGAAACAGCTTATTCCGCCGAGCCTGATTGCGGGCATCGTTGCTATGACGATCATCGTCGTTGCCTCCAATATCCTGGTCCAGCATCCAATTGGGGCATTTCTAACCTATGGCGCACTAACCTATCCGCTGAGCTTTCTGGTCAATGACATCACCAACCGCTTGCAAGGTGTCAGCGCCGCGCGTCGGGTTGTGCTGGCAGGCTTTGTCGCCGGGCTGATCTGCTCGGTTGTCGCGGCCCAGTTCCAAGGCGTGACTACGATGCGGATCGCCATCGGATCCTTGACCGCGTTTCTGGTCGGCCAGCTCCTGGACATCAGGGTGTTCAACCGCCTGCGTCGGGCCGAATGGTGGCGGGCGCCACTGGTGTCCACGCTGATGGGCTCGACCGTGGACAGCGCCATTTTCTTCACCATCGCGTTTGCCGGGTCGCTAAGCTTTCTGGAACCGTCCAACGATGTGTCATGGGCAG
>JANXPK010000006.1 GCA_025357355.1 Rhodobacterales bacterium | reverse complement strand
CGCCCAGCCATCGCCGGACTTATCCCAGGTGTGCAGTTCCTCAAACGCGAACGTCTGTCGACTTTGACCCACGCAGGTTCGAAAAAGATAAGCCGGATGCCGGAACGCAGCGCGATTGTCGGGTTTTCGGTTGAAAATGTCTATGCCATCGCCGAACTGATCCGCCGTTCCAAAGGCGGTTGCGCCGTCGTGATGGGGGCGCTCAGCCCGCGCACCCGCAACGCTCAGGTGGCGCTCTATCAAAACGGCGACGTTGACTATCTGGTTGCGACCGACGCCATCGGCATGGGGCTCAACCTCGACATCAAGCACGTTGCCTTCTCGTCGATGGCCAAATTCGATGGCAGACGCATGCGGGCGCTTTACCCGCAAGAGTTGGGCCAGATCGCGGGCAGGGCAGGGCGCCACATCGAAAACGGCACCTTCGGCGTGACTGGCGAGGCACGTCCCTTCGACGAAGAAGAAATCCAGGCGATCGAAACCCACAAATTCGACCCGGTCCGCAAATTGCAATGGCGCAACGCCCACCTGGAATTCGGCACCGTGGACCGTTTGATCCGCAGCCTTGAATCCCCGACCTCGGACCCGTGGCTGTCGCGGGCCCGCGATGCCGATGACGTGCTGGCGCTGAAGGCCCTGTCGGCCATCCCCGAGGTGCACGACAAACTGACCGGCCCGCAGCGCGTGCAGCTTTTGTGGGATGTCTGCCGCGTCCCCGACTTCCGCTCGGCCTCCGACAGCGAACATGTGACGCTGCTTGCCCGGATTTTCGACTTTCTGACCGGGCGGGGCCTGGCGCAAACCCGGATTCCGGCCGATTGGCTGGCAAATGCCATCGAACGCATCGACAAACCGGGCGGTGACATTGACACCATCTCGAAACGACTGGCCTATATCCGCACCTGGACCTATGTTGCGCAACGCAGTGGCTGGGTCGAAGACGAAAGCCATTGGCGCGAGGAAACCCGCGCTGTAGAAGACCGTTTGTCAGATGCGCTGCACACAGCCCTGACGCAAAGATTTGTTGACCGGCGCACATCGGTTCTGATGCGGCGGTTGAAGCAGAAGGAGACCCTCGTGGCCGAGGTGAATGACAAGGGCGAAGTGGCGGTCGAAGGCGAATTCGTCGGGCGACTGGAAGGGTTCCGTTTTCAACAGGACGGGACAGGCGCGGAAGGGGCAACGTTGCGGCAAGCCGCCATGGCTGCGCTGAAACCGGAGTTTCATCTGCGGGCAGACAAGTTCTACAACGCGCCCGACACCGAGATGGATTTCACCACCCAAGGCGGCCTGATGTGGGGCAACTCTGCCATCGGCAAGCTGGTCCGTGGCGCCGAAGCCGCCCGCCCGCAGGTCGAGGTCTTTGTCGAGGAAGAGGCTGGCCCTGACATCGCCGACAAGGTGCGCCGCCGCGCCCAACACTTCATCGACCGCAAGATCGCTGCCCAGTTTGAACCGCTGATGGCGATGGCCCGCGACGAAAGCTTGGCTGGCCTCGCCCGTGGTTTCGCCTTCCGTCTGGTCGAGGCGATGGGCGTCATCTCGCGCGATCAAGTGGCCGCCGAGGTCAAGGAGCTGGATCAAGAGGCGCGCTCGGCCTTGCGCAAGCATGGCGTGCGGTTCGGCCAGTTCACCATTTTCCTGCCGCTCCTCCTGAAACCCGCCGCCACCCGGTTGCGGCTGGTCCTGTGGAGCCTGTGGAACGGCATGCAGGATTTTCCCGAAAGCCCGCCGCCCGGCCTCGTGACCATCCCGAACCTGCCAGAGGTGCCGCGCAGCCATTACACGCTCGCAGGCTATCACCCTGCAGGTGCCCGGGCGATCCGCATCGACATGCTGGAACGCCTCGCTGACCTGCTGCGCGCCAAGGACAGCCGTGCGGGGTTCGAGGCGACGCCCGAGATGCTGTCGATCACTGGCATGACCCTGGTACAGTTCGTCGGCTTGATGGCGGGTCTGGGTTACAAGGGTGAAAAGGCTGAACGGGTCAAGGTCAAGGCTGCCCCGATCCCCGCGCCGCTGCCCGAACCGACCGAGCCCGTGTCGCTCAACCCTGTGCCCGAAGAGGTGTCGCTGATCCATCCCGTGCCGCCGGAACCGGAAGCCGAAGCCGAACACGTGCCGGACGCGCCGCCCGAAATGGAAGGCTTCTATACCTTCACCTGGGCCCCCAAACCCCGCGAGCGCCCCGCCCGTCCTGAACGTGCACCCCGCCCGGAACGCTCTGCGCGTCCAAATCGCGCGCCCCATGCCGACGCGGTGCCAGCGACCCAGACCGCCGCCGTCGCCGAGATCCCAACTGGCGATACCCCGCGCCCGCCGCGCCCAGAAGGCGAGCGGCGAGATCGGCGCAAGGACGGCGATGGCCGCAAAGAAGGCTACCAGGGCAAGCCGAAGGAAGGCTACCAAGGCAAGCCCCGGGACGGTGGCAAGCCGCACTACGACAGCAAACCCCGTTCCGACGGCAAGTCGGATGATCGGCACGACAACGGCGACCGCGCCAAGGGACCGCGCAGGGATGACAGCAAGGGCAAACCCTATGAGGCTCGGCCGCCGCGGGTGGAAAAACCCATCGACCCCGACAACCCCTTTGCCGTGTTGGCCGCGTTGCGGCTGAAGAACTGATTGCCCGGGCCCGGCGCCAGGCCGGACCCCAATGTTCAGCCCCAACTGAGGCTGGACAAATGGCTGTTTCAGGCGCGCTTCTTCAAGGGGCGCGACCGCGCCGCCGTCATGGTTCTGGCCGGTCATTGCCGCATCAACAGCCAACACTGTCTCAAACCGGGCCATGCCGTCGTTCCCGGTGATGTCCTGACCTTCGTTCAGGCCGACCATGTCCGGGTGGTTCGCATCCTCGCGCTTGGCCACCGGCGCGGCCCGGCAGTCGAAGCACAGCGCCTTTATGACGACCTTGCCGCCGCATCCGATCTTGAATGATCGGCCCGGCTCCTTTAGTCAGACGGCGTTGCGCGAACGATAGGACCCAGGACCCATGACCTATGTGGTGGTCGATAACTGCATTGCCTGCAAGTACACCGACTGTGTCGAAGTGTGCCCCGTGGATTGTTTCTACGAGGGCGAGAACATGCTGGTCATTCATCCCGATGAATGCATCGACTGCGGCGTATGCGAGCCCGAATGCCCGGCCGATGCCATCCGCCCGGATACCGAACCTGATCTCGAGGCCTGGGTGACCTTCAACCGCAAATACGCCGAGATGTGGCCGGTGATCGTGACCAAGAAAGACGCCCTGCCAGAGGCCGAGGCCCGCGACGGCGAAAAGGACAAGCTGACCAAGTATTTCGCGGAATCGGCCGGCCCCGGCGGATAACGCGAACAGCCGATTCGCGGCTGTTGCGCGACCCGTCCGCGCACTTTCGCGAAATTGTTTGATCATCTGCCCTCAAGCGGGCGATTCCCGCTTGCTCAGCAGTTGGAATCGGCGACTTTTTGTGCTATATATTCGTCACAATCAACGTAGGATGCCTGAACCTCACTCAGAGCTGCTCGCCTGGGTGTGGTTTTTCTGACGACTAGACCAAGCCAAACGACGCGGCATTCGGCCGTGGACGGGGACTTGTCATCTGAAACGGGCCTGGCCCTGAGGAAGCGACTGAATGACCAAAATGAAAAAGCCTGATTTCCACCCCAACGAGTTTGTGGTGTATCCTGCGCATGGCGTAGGCCGCATCATTTCGATCGAAGAGCAAGAGATCGCCGGTATCCATCTTGAGCTTTTTGTCATCTCCTTCGAAAAGGACAAGATGACCCTGCGCGTACCCACGCACAAGGCGACCGAGATCGGCATGCGCTCGCTTTCGACCCCCGATGTCGTGACCAAGGCGCTTGATACGCTCAAGGGCAAGGCGCGGGTGAAACGGGCGATGTGGTCGCGCCGGGCGCAGGAATATGAACAAAAGATCAATTCGGGCGACCTGATGGCGATTGCCGAGGTGGTGCGCGATCTGCATCGTTCGGATGATCAGCGCGAACAAAGCTATTCCGAGCGTCAGCTTTATGAGGCCGCCCTTGAACGGCTGACCCGTGAGGTTGCGGCGGTTGCCGGTTCCGACGAGGCTGGCGCACAGCGCCGCGTCGGTGAAGTGCTGGTCGGCCGCGCTGCCTGATCTGTCTGAATGTCCAAGGCACGGCGGTCCTGCGGGGCCGCCGTTGTCATTTCAAGTCGCTTATGCGCGAGAGATGGTCTGCACCGTCTGGCCAATTTCGCGCCGGGGGCCTAGCAACGACGCAGACAATCCCGGATGGATGACATGACCGACACCCCGACCACTCTGGCCTATTTCCGTTTGCTTCTGGCACAACTGCCGGGCCCCGATGCCGCGGCCATCGCCGCCGCTCGGGCGCGCAATGACGTGCTGACCAAACCGCCGGGCGCGCTTGGCCAACTTGAAACCATCGCGATCTGGCTTGCGGGCTGGCAGGGCAGGGCGCAGCCACGGATCGAACAGCCGCAGGTCGTGATATTCGCCGGAAATCATGGGGTTGTGGCGCAGGGTGTTTCGGCCTTTCCGGCCGAAGTGACGGTCCAGATGGTCGCCAATTTTCAAGCTGGCGGGGCGGCGATCAATCAGCTTGCCAAGACTTTTGGGGCTAGCCTGACGGTCAATGCGCTGGAACTTGACCACCCGACGCAGGACTTCACCGCCGCCGAGGCCATGAGCGCCGATGATCTCTTGCACGCATTGCGCGTGGGCTGGGATGCGGTCGATGCCAAGACCGATCTCTTGGTCCCCGGCGAAATGGGCATCGGCAACACCACCTCCGCTGCCGCCATCGCCTGTGCCCTTTTCGGCGGATCTCCCCGCGATTGGGTCGGGCGCGGCACTGGGGTTGATGACGCCGGTCTTGCGCGCAAGGCCGCAGCGGTGGCAGCGGGCCTCGACCGCCATAGTTCACGCGACCCGTTCGACGTGTTGCGCTGTCTCGGCGGGCGCGAGATTGCGGCAATGGCGGGTGCCATGCTGCGGGCCCGCGATCTGCACATCCCGGTCCTGCTTGATGGCTTCATCGCCTGTTCCGCCGCCGCCGTGCTGCATGCAGCCGCTCCTACCGCGCTCGACCACTGCCTTGCCGCCCATGTCAGTGCCGAGGCCGGGCATGCCCGCCTGCTGACCGCCCTTGGCAAGCCGCCGCTCCTAAGCCTTGGGCTGCGTCTGGGTGAGGGGTCGGGGGCAGCCCTGGCCATCGGCATCATCCAAGCCGCCGCCGCCTGTCATTCCGGCATGGCCACCTTCGCCGAAGCAGGCGTGGCGGCGGGCTAGGGCGAGATGATTCCAGATCGAACCTAACCCAATCTTCTTCCTGCCCGGTGACAAGCGCAGCGCCGGGCAATGCACGACCGCCCCCCAAGGGCGGGCATTCCCAACCGTCGTCACAAGGCTAGCCGGCTGGAGACCCCAACCATAAAGCTTTGACCGTTACCGACGGATGCCCACCCGGCGGTCAGCCATCGCCCTACGACATCGCTGGTTGAGAGGAGGCAAGGCCGCACCGATCCTGCGCCAGGCGATGTCCCGCGATTCCCTCCACCGTCATCCCGCCCTAACCTCCGATTCGCGGGTTCATGGTTAACGCCACGTCGAGACCCAAATCTGCGCATTCCGCGTAGAGGCATTGTAGGCGGAATGTAGGGGATTTGTAGGTCGTTCATCTTTCGTTAATCAGGCCAATTAACGCGGCGTTCTCAAGGGCTTGTCGTCGCCTGGTCAAGGTCGAAATCAGCGCCACGACGAACGCAATGCGCTAGGTCTCAGCCGGTCGGCAACGACAGGGTGACCATCTGGCCGCCCTTTTGATACTGCACCGCCGTTTCGGTGATTGCGGCAATCCGGCCGCCGTCGATGGTGTCGCCGACGACGACCCTTTTGACCCCTCCGCCAGGCAGGCGAACCTCGGCATAGCGGGCCGAGGCCGTGCCGAAAATGCCCAAAAGGGCGACCCGTGACAGGTTCAGCGCATGCTTGTCGGTGGCTTGCTTGGCGACCGAAGCATTGGTCGGCAAGTTCGGCGCCGGCGTTTGGACATCAGGCTCGGCCTGCGCATCGGGCGCGGCCGAGCCATCGCTGGACGCCACCTGGTCGGCGGCTGAGGATTGCACGGCAGCGGCAACGGCGGCGTTGACCGCCTGGTCCATCCCGCTGGGCCGCGCCACCGGCAATTTCGACACCGCCACCGCCAGACCGCTGGTGGAGGCGCGCACGCCATTGGTCGCCAGTGATGCCGCCGACGCATCGCCCGCACCAACCACCGCGGCGTCGGCGCTGACGGTGTTGGTCAGCGCATCAGGCCGCTTGGCAGGCCGAAAGGACGCAAGCTGCAGGCTGCTGGTGTCGGGCGTCAGAACCTCGCCTTGCTTGGCGGTCGCCGCAGCCGTCGGCAGACCCTGCGGCCGCGCCTTTGGCTTCTTGCCGGCCAAGGCTGGATCGTTGACGATCGTCACCGGCGCTGCGAGCGAAACCGTGCTGCCATCGGTCGCGGTTATGTCACCCAAAGCGGGCGTGGCTGATGCCGGCGCCGCCACGACAGGCGCGGAAGCGAGCACGGGTGGTGAGGGGAGCACGGGTGCTGCCGCCGTGGTCAATGCCGCCGGTCGTTCGGGTGGGATCACCTTGGGCGCGCCGGCAATAAGCAGAACGCCCTCGGGAGTGATGATCCCCTCGGGCGTCGGAATGATGCGTCCATCGGCATCGAACTTGTAGACGGTGCCGAAGGGAGGCGGGGGTGCCGCCACTTCGGGTGGCGGATCGACCGCAGCCGCCAACTGCGGCAGAATTTCAGGGCCCGCAGCCTGCGGCGGCGCATCGGCAGCGGCCAGAAAGATTTCGTCCTGCGCGTCGCTGCCTGGCACAGTGGCAACAGCAGCATCGGTCACCACGGCGGTCATAGGCGCAGGTTCGGGTTTTGCGGCTACGACAACCGGCGCAGGGGGTGTCGCCTGCGGAGCGGGTGTTGTCTCGGTAGCGGCTGGGGCAGAAGCCGTCTCTGTCGGGGTCAAGGGTGCTGCGGCATCCGCCGCCGACCCGGCAGACGCCGTGCCAACTGAACTCGCCAGGGCTTCCGGCGCTGCGACGGCAGGGTCAGCAGGCGGGGGCACCGCAGGTGTGGCGGCCGCTTTGGCCGGGGTGGCATCGGGTGTGGGGGTCGCATCCGGCGTCGGGATCGGCGCCGCCTCTGCCACCTTGGGATCTGACGGGACTGCCGCAGCAACGGTTGCTGCGGCAGTGCTGGCATCTGGCGCTGCCAAAGAAGTGCTGGCCGGGTTGGCCTGATCGCCAGGGGCAGCCGCCGACGCCGCCGCATCGGCGCTTTGGACGGGCACGGTGGCTGATCCGACGATGGCGGTCGCGGTGTCTTGCGGTGCAACCGCCAGTGCAACCGCCGGTGCAACAGTTGGGGCGACGGTCGCGGCACTCGTTGGGGTGGCATCGCCCGGCGCTGCCTTTGCACTGGTTGCCTCTGCGGTGGCGACCGCTCCCGGTGTGGCGGGCGCCGTCGACGCCACACCCCCCGCCGTCGGGGCGCCATTGGGATCGCCATTGCTGGACGTCAGATAGAAGCTGGACCAAGCCGCCACCAAGGCGAGCGCCAGCAGCAGGATCGCCGTCAGGATCAGTCCCAGAAAGCGCGGCTTGCCCTTGCTTGGCAGCGGGCGGCCGTCCAGCCCGGTGACGCCTTTGGCCGATGGTTTGACGACCGCTTGTCCAGCCGTCGAATCAGTCGGAACCGCCTTGGGAAGCGGCACCACGTTGCGGTCGCGTCCTGCCGGGTTGAAACTGGTTTTGACCGGCTTGCCGGGGGCGAATTTAGCGGGCTGGGTCTTGCTGGGGAAGGGCAAGGTCTCGCGTTGGGTGGCGGCTCCGCCTGACACTGGCCGAGCCAGCGAAGGTCGCGGCACCGAGGGCCGCTGCGACGGGGCAGAGCCAACGCTGGGTGCTTTCTTGGACTTGGCCGCCGCGATGGCCTCGGTCTCCGGCATTTCAGCGGCAGGCTCGGCTGCAGCCCGACGGCTGGCAAACGCCGCAAAGACCGCGGCGGTGGGGCTGGGGGGGAGTTCGCCCGCGACAGGTGCGACCAGATGCGGCCGCTCCACCACGGGGCGCTCCACGACAGGGCGCTCCATGGGGCGGGGCACTTCATCCGCAATGGGCTTCCGCGCAGCTTCCGACGCGGCGAGCGGCTCCTTTGGATCGTCCGTGACATCGACCGCCATCGGAGCTTCATCCACCAGATCGACAGCCATCTTCTTGGGATCAAAGGCCGAAACCCCGGCAGCCGGTGGCTTTGCGCCCCGAAAATCGAGCAGCGGTTCGCGTTCTGCCGCAACCGTGGCCGTGGCGGGCTCTGGCGCGACAACTTCCGGCGCGGCAGGTGCGACGTCGCGGGTTGGCGAGGGCGGCGCTTCCGCCACCGGCTTTTCAACCACTGGCATTGCAGCGACGAGGTCGGGCTTTGCGGGTTCAATCGCGACCACAGGCGGGACCACGGGTGCTGGGGGCGCTGCGGGCGGCTCGGCCACCGGCACCGGTTCGCTGCGCGGGAATTCCCTGGCGACGATCGAAATCGGGTCCTGATCGCGCTCGACCTTCTCGCCTTCGGCCAAAAGCGTCGCCGCCAGCGCCGAGGGGCCGAAGAACGGCTCGCCCATATAGGCGCCATCCTCGGGCGCCGCGACGAACGAGACCGGGTTGAACCGGTGCTCTGCGGCAAAGGCTTCGGCCTCGGCCAGGGTTTCCTTGGCGACGACCGCGACCTGCACTTCGGGGCCGCTGCCCCACCAGTCGAACACCAGATCATCGACCTTGTAGGGGGTCAGCCCTTCCAGCGCCGCCTTGATCTGTTTCTTGCGCTTGGCCACTTCGGGACCCGGGGCGTGGACTTGCGTGTACAGAACCTGATCGTTGGGAATGACCAGCTTGGTCGCCAGCCCGCGCGGCGACAGACCAAGCGCTGTCGCGCGCAGGTAGTTCAGCGCCTCGTTGAGGTCGGTGGCATCCAGCGGAGTGGCGCCGACCTGTTGCCAGCCGCGTGATGTGCGATGCAACAGCACGATGGCGCCGTCACGGAAGTCCAGGGCGAAAGAAGGTTTCATGTGATGGGTCTTACACGAGCAATCATAGCAACGGGAACGCCGTCCCTGCTTTGGGCGCCTTCCTACAGCAGCTTTTTGCCGAATGAAAGAAAAAGACCTTTGCTGCCCAAGGCCAGGGCTGCGAGATGCGTCTGACTTGGTGATCTGAATTCACTTTATGGAGGTTCCCGTGCGTATCCTGCTCCCCTTGATCCTGGTGTCTACAATGGGTCTGGCCTCGGCATCACTGGCCGACATGACCGGAAACCTGACCGTCACCGGCATTTCGACCATCGCCGAGGTGCCAGACATGGCCACCATCGCGCTGGGGGTCACCACAAACGGCGCCACAGCGGCTGCCGCGATGTCAGCCAACAGCGAAGCCCTCGCCGCGGTGATGAAAAGGCTCAAAGCCGCCGGGATCGATGATCGCGACATTCAGACGTCGAACCTGACGCTGAACCCCGACTTCGTGCCGAACTCCGCCGGAACCGCCAATGAAATCCAAGGCTATACCGCCAACAACATGCTGACGATCCGGGTGCGCGCGCTTGACAAGACCGGTGCCGTTCTTGACGCCGCCATCGCCGACGGGGCCAACACCCTGAACAGCCTGACCTTCGGCCTGCAAACCCCCCGCCCGGAAGAGGACAAGGCGCGCAAGGCCGCCGTCGCCGACGCCATTGCCCGTGCCAAGCTTCTGGCCGAGGCCGCCGGGTCCAAACTGGGCCAGATCCTGTCGATCCAGGAGACAAGCGCGCCCGAACCCGGACCCGGGCCGATGTACCGCATGGCGGATGCCGCCACCGCGGTCCCGGTCGCCGGCGGCGAAGTCGAGGTTTCCGCCGCCGTCACCATCGTGTTCGCATTGGGCCAGTAGAATCAGGCCGTCGCCACCGTCATCGCCTGGTTAAGGTCCTCGATGAGGTCCTTGACGTCCTCGATCCCGATCGACAGCCGCACCACATTGGGCAAGGCCCCTGCCGCCGCCCGCTGTTCGTCCGACAATTGGCGATGGGTGGTCGAGGCCGAATGGATCACCAGCGACCGCGTGTCGCCAAGGTTCGCGACATGGCTAAAGAGCTTGAGGTTGTCGACGAACTTCACGCAGGCCTCGTAGCCGCCCTTCATCGCAAAGGTGAACAGCGCCCCCGCGCCCTTCGGCACGATCATCTTGGCAAGGTGGTGATAGGGCGACGATTTCAGCCCCGGATAGCTGACATATTCCACCCTTGGGTCCTGCTCTAGCCATTCCGCCACGATCTGGGCGTTCTCGACATGGCGTTGCATCCTGAGGCTCAGCGTCTCGATCCCCATCAGCGTATAATGCGCGCCTTGCGGGTTCATCGTCATGCCCAGATCGCGCAGGCCGACGGCAATCGAGTGGAAGGTGAACGCCATCGCCCCCAGTGCCGCGTGGAATTGCAACCCGTGATAGGCGGGCTCAGGCTCGCTCAGCGACGGGAACTTGCCGCTGGCCGACCAGTCGAACTTGCCCGAATCGACGACCACACCGCCGGTCACCGTGCCGTTGCCGGTCAGGTACTTGGTGGCAGAATGCACCACGATGGTCGCCCCATGCTCGATCGGGCGGCACAGCCAGGGCGTGGCCGTCGTGTTGTCGACGATCAGCGGCAGCCCGGCGTGGTCGGCAATCCGCGCAATCGCGTCCAGATCCGAAATCGCCCCGCCCGGATTGCAGATCGTCTCGCAGAAGAGGGCGCGGGTGTTGTCATCAATGGCGGCCGCAATCGCCTTGGGGTCATCGAAATCGACGAGCTTGGCCGACCAGCCAAATTTGCGGATGGTGTTGGTGAACTGCTGCACCGTCCCGCCATAAAGCCGGGTCGAGGCTACGACATTGCAGCCCGGTTGCATCAACGGAAACAGCGCCATGAGCTGCGCTGCATGGCCAGACGAACACGCCACTGCGCCCGCCCCGCCCTCCAATGCCGCCACCCGGTTGGCCAGCGCCATCACCGTGGGGTTGGTCAGGCGGGAATAGATGTAACCCACCTCCTGCAAGTTGAACAATTTGGCCGCATGATCGCTGTCGCGGAACACATAGGCCGTGGTCTGATAAATCGGCACTTGCCGCGCGCCGGTTGCCGTATCGGGTGCCGTGCCTGCGTGGATCGCCAGTGTATCGAAGCCCTGAGTCATGAAATCCTCCCCTTTGATGGCGGCACGCTAGGGCAGGGGCGGGTTTGGGGCAACGAAAAAGCGGCAACCCGAAACCGGCTCTTTCCACATCAGCCAAGCCCCGCTAGCTTGGCTTGAGCCGGAGACCGCCATGCTCACCCCGTTTCACCTTGCCGTTCATGTCCACGACCTTGATGCCGCCCGCGCCTTCTATGGCGGGGTGCTGGGGTGCGCCGAAGGCCGCAGCGCCCCGACCTGGGTCGATTTCGCTTTCTTCGGCCATCAACTCAGCCTGCATCTTGGCGCGCCCTTTGCCAACGCCGCCACCGGCCATGTTGGTGACAAGCTGGTGCCGATGCCACATTTCGGCGTGGTCCTGCATCTGCCCGATTGGCAGGCGCTTGCCGCGCGACTGCAGGCCGCAGGGACCCGGTTCGAGCTGGAACCCTCGGTGCGTTTTCGGGGCGAACCGGGCGAGCAATGGACGATGTTCTTTCGCGATCCCTCGGGCAACCCCATCGAAATCAAGGGATTCCCCAGCATGGAGGCGGTCTTTGCGCATTAGCCGCCCAGCCGCCAAAGCGGTCCGATGAACCCCAATCTGGTCATCGGCCTGATTTCTTTCGCCTTTGTGACCTCGATCACGCCGGGGCCGAACAACCTGATGCTGATCGCTTCGGGCGCCAACTTTGGCCTGCGCCGCAGCCTGCCGCATATGCTGGGCATCAGTCTCGGCCATTCAGTGATGGTGGTTCTGGTGGGCCTTGGTCTGGCGGGCCTGTTCGACCTTTACCCCTTTGCCAAGACAGTGCTGAAATTCGCCGCCGTCACCTACATGCTGTGGTTGGCCTGGAAGACCGCCCATGCTGCCGCCCCGGCGGAGCGTCAGTCCACCGTGCGCCCGCTGACATTTCTGCAGGCGGCAGCGTTCCAATGGGTCAATCCCAAGGCTTGGGCGATGGCACTGGGGGCCGTCAGCGCCTATGCGCAGGGGCCGGGCCTCGCACCCGTCATCGCCGTCGCCGCGATCTTCCCTTGTGTCAACTTTCCGTCGATTGCCGTCTGGGCCAGGGCAGGCGAGGAAATGCGCCACCTTCTGACCAACCCCAACCGCCTCAAAGTGTTCAACTGGACCATGGCAGCGCTGCTGGTGCTGTCGCTGTGGCCGGTTCTGCGGCTGTGAAAGTGGTCGGCAAAGGTTAAAATCCGGTAAATATACAACTGTATTATTGTTATACATCAGTAGCTTAACCGATGGTCCGAGGTTCGGACCGTCAACGATACCACAGCCCCTCCCGCTTGATCGCATTGCGGATCATCTGCTCGCGTCGGGGCAGGTCGTCACGGTCAAACAGCGCCCGCACCGCCGCGCCCTTGCCCTGATAGATCATGCGCCGGAACGGCTCGTAATCCTTGATCACCCGCTTGATCGGATTGGGCGTCGCCACCGCTTCCAGCACCTTGACCACCTGATCGCTTTCGCGCGCATACAGCAGCGGCAACGTGCGGTAGTGGCAAGTCACA
>JANXPK010000865.1 GCA_025357355.1 Rhodobacterales bacterium | reverse complement strand
GCGCCCGCGGCATGACCCGTCTGCAAGCGGTGGTCGAGGCTGGCCACAAACGCGCGCGGCCCATCGTGATGACCTCCATCGCGATGTCCGCCGGCATGCTGCCCTCCGCTCTTGGCGTCGGTGAAGGCGGCTCTTTCCGCGCGCCCATGGCCACCGCCGTGATCGGCGGCATCATCGTCTCGACCGTGCTGTCGCTGGTGGTCGTCCCCGCCTTCTACCTGATCATGGACGACCTGAGCTGGCTTCTCGGCCTCGTCTTCAGCCGCCTGATCGGCAAGAAAGAGGTCGAGGCCACCGCCCCCTCGCCCGAAGCCCTCGCCGAACGCATCGCCCTTCTGGCTGCCGACCAGTCCGACCTGCGCGACCGCATGGGCGAAATGGCCGAGGCCGACCGCAACGACCAGATGCCCCGGCAAGGCATGGCCGCCGAATAGACCGGCTTTCAGCCGACCTCCGGTCATCCCGCTGCGGGCCTCCGTCGCCCTACCCGGTAAGGGATGATCGGGCACAAACCATGACCGCCCCGCCAGCCCTGACAATTTGCCTAAAATTCTGCTTCATCTTTTCCCAAATATCCCAGGGGGTGCGGGGGTGTGAAACCCCCGCGACATCGGCAACACCAGTGCCGCTCGATCCGGTCGTGTCCGGGCCCAAGTCAATCTCCGGTCAACAACAAACATCAAGTTCTCTTGATATCAATCATATACCCATAGGTCCAAATATGGACACCCGCCCTCACTCCACCCTCTGCCGCGCGATCACCCCCACCACCGCCGCCAGCAATTGCGCCGCCAGCAGCGCCCCCTGCCCGTCGACATCCCGCTCCGGCATCAGTTCGACCATGTCAAACCCGGCAATCCGCGCCTTCTCGGCCACCCCGCCGATCAACTCCAATACCTGCCAATAGCTCAAGCCCCCCGCCGTCCGCCCGATCACGGCGGGCATCACTGCGGGATCAAGAGCGTCGACATCCAGACAGATGATCACCTCCGCCGCTTCCTCGATCAGATCCACCGCCCGCCACACCCCCTCGCGCGCCACCTCGCCTGCCGGAATGAAGCTCACCCCCCACTCCACCGCATCCTGCACGTCGCTTTCCCGCGCCGAGCCGATGCCGCGCTGGCCGATCTGGATGATCTGGCCGACATGCGCCATCTCAGACGCCCGCCGCATCGTCGACGACAGTCCCAGCCGCTCGCCCTCGACCGCGTCGCGCCAGTCGATATGGGCGTCGATCTGCAAGACCGTGAATATCCGCCCACGCGCCCCGAACGCCTCCAGCATCGGGATCGGCACAGAATCGTCGCCGCCGATCAGCACCGGCACAGCCTGCCGGTCCAATATCTGGCTGACCGCGCCAAAGATCCGTGCCCGGTTGCCCGCCGGGTCCGCAGGATCCTGCGGCAGATCGCCGCCATCGACCGCCTGCACTCCCGCCGGCAACACCGGCCCGCCCAGATCGAAATTCATGTGCCCCAGCACCGCGCCATAAGCCTGCCCGGCCTCGCGGACAGCCACCGGCCCTTGCGCGCAATAGAACCCGACCGAAGGGTAAGGCGTGCAGCCCGCCGCCCCGATCAGCACGATATCGGCACTCAGTCGGCTCAGGTCGCGGCACAGCGGCAAGCCCAGATAGCTTTGGCCGCCCCCTGCGCCGAACATCTCTGCCAAACTCGCCATCGCGCCCCCCCGACCAGAGCCTCGCGGTTCTGCCGGGTCAGCTTGGTCCGAGACGGCGCCTCACTCAAGCCCAGTTTGCGACAACCGGGCCATTCCGCCGACAAATGCAGAAAGGGCACCCGATGGGGTGCCCTTGCCGAACGAAAAGGTCGAAAACCTCAGGAAGCCGAGGTGATGAACTTCACGGCATCGCCGAAGGTCTGGATGGTTTCGGCGGCATCATCGGGAATTTCGATCCCGAATTCTTCCTCGAACGCCATGACCAGTTCGACCGTGTCCAAGCTGTCCGCACCAAGATCGTCGATGAACGAGGCGTTCTCGGTCACCTTGTCACCCTCGACGCCAAGATGCTCGACGACGATCTTCTTCACGCGGTCCGCGATGTCGCTCATGTCACTTCCTCTATCATGCGGGCAGGGCCCGACCCAAAAGTCCATTCGCTCCAGCCGACCGAAAGCCGACCTGCGCGTTACCGGGCCTATAACAAGGCCGGTGCCCCATGGCAACAGTCAATGATTTGCCCCGTCCGGCCGTTCCAATCTGACTCAAATCGGTTGGAGATATCAACCGGCCCTTGCATCGACGCCCCCGACCGCACACCGCCGATCCCGCCCGTCGGACGACGAGCACCTTGAACGGCCAACCATTGCACAACCTACTGAAACTGCCACATCTTGTCTGCAAGGGTCCTGCGGTCGCTCATTTCGCGCAGCGCCGCCCCCCGCTTGCCACCGGCAATTTGCCGAAAATGCCGCAGGTTTCCTCAATCCCGTCGCAACCGGCACCCGCTAGCGTCGGCCTCGGTTCTCCCCAGAGGTCAGAATGACTGTTGCGCCCCATTCTATCCCGATCATCGTGCTTGCCGGCCAATCCAACGCCAATTCCATCGGCATCGGCCAGTCGGTCTTTGCCGAGGCTGCGGCCGAGCATGGCCTATATATTCATGCCGCCGTCAACGGCACCCCGATCTCTCCCCTGCTTGATCACGGCGACGGCGACTGGAGCGCGTCTGGAGTTCCCGGCTCCGGCGAACTCCTGACCTCGCTGATGGATCAGATCGCCGCGATGCTCGACCCCAACTCACCCTCCTACGTTCCCGGCGCTTATCTGGAGAAAGTCGTCTGGGTCCAGGGCGAGGCGGACGCCTGGCTTGCCCGCGCCGCCGCCAGTTACGAGACCGAACTCAAGGCGCTCCACGCCGCCATGACCGCCCGTTTCGGCGCCCACGATCTGGTGATCTCCGCCCTCTCCGACACCGCCATCACCGGCACCGCCACCACCGACGCCCACCGCGCCAACTGGGCCGTGATCCAGGCCGCCCAGATCGACCTCGCCGCGCAAGACCCGACCGTGCAGCTCGTCGATCCTGACACCGTCGCGCAAAAGGGCGGCTTTGGCCTGTGGCAGATGCTGAACGCCGACCACCTGCACTATAACACGGCCTCCGGCTATGCCTCAGCCCTCGGTCGCGCCCTGGCCGCCGCCAGTTCGACCCATCAGGCCCTGGACAGCCCCGGTGGCACCGGCACCAACGCCCCACACTATGCCATCGGCACCGAAGGCAACGACACGATGACCCTGTCGGCCTCCGGCATCGGTCAGGCCTATGGCAGCGGCGGCACCGACACGCTGACCCTGACCGACCGCACTGACGGCGTCGAAGTCTTCCGTGCCGGCATGGACGCCTTGCGCGTGGTCGCCAACGGTGGCGCCGCCTTCCTGCTGGATCTGGTGTCGATTGAATCCCTGATCCTGACGCCCGGCGCCGATACCGTCATCATGGCCGACGGGCTCGCCCGCGTCGATGCGGCGGGCGGCAATGACCATGTGAACGGCCTGACCGGCAACGACACCATTCTTCTGGGGGCTGGCAACGATCTTGGCGGCGGTGGCGGCGGCAATGATACGATCTACGGCGGCGACGGCTTTGACTGGATGTATGGCGGCCTTGGCAATGACCTGATGTCCGGCGATGCGGCCAACGACCGGCTTTATGGCGGCGATGGCAACGACCGCATCATCGGCGGCACCGGCAACGACCTCTTGTCCGGCGGCACCGGCGCCGATGTCTTCGTCTTTGACGCGGCCAGCGGGGTTGATCATATCAGCGATTTCCAGAACGGCGCCGACCGGATCGAGTTCCACAGCCTCACCGCCGCCGCCCTTCAGATAAGCTCCAGCGGCACCGAAACCATCATCCATTACAGCACCTGCACGCTCATCCTCGACGGGATCGCCGCCTCACTGATCACCGCCGCCGACTTCACCTTTACCTGACCGCCGCTCCAACGCCGCCTCCCGTCGCTGCCGGTAAAGCGCGGAAACCTCCCGCGCCTTCACATGCAACTGCCGGTATGCGGCAGGGTCGGTGACACCACCATAAGCCAGCTTGCGCAAGGCACCGTACTGCCCGCCATCCGTCAGATGCGACGACGCCGGATGCCCGCCAAACGCCACTGCCACACACGCCAGTCCCGGCGCAGCGTCGGCAATCAACCCGGCCTGCAGC
>JANXPK010000855.1 GCA_025357355.1 Rhodobacterales bacterium | reverse complement strand
GAACCTGCGAAATCAAATGTCTCGAAAGACGAGCTGCTGCATTACTACCGTGAGATGCTGCAAATCCGCCGATTCGAGGAAAAGGCCGGACAATTGTACGGCATGGGGCTGATCGGCGGGTTCTGCCATCTGTACATTGGGCAGGAAGCGGTTGTCGTCGGGCTGGAGGCCTGCGCCAAGAAGGGCGACAAGCGGCTGACCAGCTACCGCGATCATGGTCACATGCTGGCCTGCGGCATGGACCCCAAGGGGGTGATGGCGGAATTGACCGGGCGTTCGGGCGGCTATTCCAAGGGCAAGGGTGGCTCGATGCACATGTTCTCGAAAGAGCGCCATTTCTACGGCGGGCACGGGATCGTGGGCGCGCAGGTACCATTGGGCGCGGGGCTGGCCTTTGCCGACAAATATCTGGGCAATGACAACGTGACCTTCGCCTATTTCGGGGACGGGGCGGCGAACCAGGGTCAGGTCTATGAGACCTACAACATGGCAGAGCTGTGGAACCTGCCGGTGGTTTTCGTGATCGAGAACAACCAATACGCCATGGGAACCTCGGTGAAACGGTCGACCAAATCAACCACGCTGTTCGGGCGGGGCCTTGCCTATGGCATCAAGGGCGAAGCGGTGGACGGGATGGATGTGCTGGCGGTGAAAGCTGCGGGCGAAAAGGCCGTGGCGGCCTGCCGGGCGGGGGATGGGCCCTACATTCTGGAAATGATGACCTATCGCTATCGCGGCCATTCGATGTCGGACCCGGCCAAGTACCGCACGCGGAAAGAGGTTGAAAAGATGAAGACCGAAAAGGACGCCATCGAACATGTGCGCGACCTGCTGCTGAGCGCGGGCCTTGCCTCCGATGAGGACCTGAAGGCAATTGACAAGGATATCAAGGATTTGGTCAACGAAGCTGTCGAGTTCGCCAAAGAAAGCCCGGAGCCGGACTTGTCCGAGCTTTGGACTGACATTTACGCGTAAGGGGAAAGAGACCATGGCAACGGAAGTATTGATGCCCGCCCTTTCGCCGACGATGGAAGAAGGCACGCTGGCCAAATGGCTGGTCAAGCAGGGAGATCGGGTCAAATCGGGCCAGATCCTCGCCGAGATTGAGACTGACAAGGCGACGATGGAGTTCGAGGCGGTTGACGAGGGGATCGTTGGTGCGTTGCTGGTGGCCGAGGGCACCGCGGGCGTCAAGGTGAACACGCCGATTGCGGTTCTGGTCGCGGACGGCGAGAGCGCGGAGGCAAGAGCTGCACCGGTGGCGGCCAGGGCGCCGGTTGTGGCTGAGGCGGCTGTCGCGGCGGCTGCTCCACCGGCTGTTGTATCGAAGGCGTCGGCCGATTGGCCTGCGGGCACGGCGATGAAGACCATGACGGTGCGTGAGGCGTTGCGCGAGGCGATGGCCGAAGAGATGCGCGCCGATCCTACCGTCATGCTGATGGGCGAAGAGGTTGGCGAATATCAGGGCGCCTACAAGATCTCGCAAGGGTTGCTGGACGAGTTCGGGCCCAAGCGCGTCGTCGATACGCCCATCACCGAACAGGGCTTTACCGGGATCGCCGTGGGGGCATCGTGGGGGGGCTTGAGGCCGATTGTCGAGTTCATGACCTGGAACTTTGCGATGCAGGCGATTGACCAGATCCTCAACTCTGCCGCCAAGACCAATTACATGTCGGGCGGCCAGATGGGCGCGCCGGTGGTGTTTCGCGGCACCAACGGTGCGGCGGCGCGGGTCGGGGCGCAGCATTCGCAGGACTATGCCGCGTGGTATGCGGCCATTCCGGGGCTGAAAGTGGTGATGCCCTATTCGGCGGCGGATGCAAAAGGTCTGCTCAAGACGGCCATTCGTGATCCCAATCCGGTGATCTTTCTGGAGAACGAGATCCTGTATGGGCAGAGTTTTGACGTGCCTGACCTGCCGGATCTGGCGATCCCGTTTGGCAAGGCGAGGATCTGGCGCGAGGGCACGGATGTGACCGTGGTCTCGTTCGGCATCGGAATGAAGTACGCGCTGGAAGCCGCTGATCTGCTTGGGAAAGACGGGATTTCGGTCGAGGTGATAGACCTGCGGACCCTGCGCCCCCTGGACTATGACACCGTGCTCGCGTCGGTCATGAAGACCAATCGTTGCGTGACGGTGGAGGAAGGGTTCCCGGTGGGATCGATCGGCAACCATCTGAGTGCGGTGATCATGGAGCGCGCCTTTGACTATCTGGACGCGCCGGTGATCAACTGCAC
>JANXPK010000784.1 GCA_025357355.1 Rhodobacterales bacterium | reverse complement strand
TTTCGATGCCGGCCATTGCCACCATGTTTTCCAGACGACTGACAGCGTCACGCGAAGAGTTGGCGTGGATCGTGGTCATCGAGCCGTCGTGACCGGTGTTCATGGCCTGCAGCATGTCGATGACTTCCTCGCCGCGGGTTTCGCCGACGATGATGCGGTCGGGGCGCATCCGCAGGGCGTTGCGCAAGCAATCCCGCTGGGTCACGGCACCTTTGCCTTCGACGTTGGCCGGGCGGCTTTCCATCCGGCCGACATGGACCTGTTGCAGCTGAAGTTCGGCGGTGTCCTCGATGGTCAGCACCCGTTCGGAATTGTCGATGAAAGAGGACAGCGCGTTGAGCGTCGTGGTCTTGCCCGAACCCGTTCCGCCGGACACCACGATGTTCAGACGGCAGGACACGGCGGCCTGCAGGTAGGCGGCCATCTCTTCGGTGAAGGCGCCAAAGCGCACCAGATCGGGGATGGCGAGCTTGTCCTTCTTGAATTTCCGGATCGAGACGAGGCTGCCGTCCACGGCAACCGGCGGCACCATGCAGTTGAAGCGGCTGCCATCCGCCAGACGGGCGTCGCAATAGGGGTTCGATTCGTCGACGCGGCGGCCCACGGCGGACACGATCTTGTCGATGATCCGCAGGAGGTGGCGTTCATCCTTGAAGGTGATGTCGGTCAGGGTCAGCTTGCCGTTGCGTTCGATGAAGATGCGCTTGGGTCCGTTGACCAGAATATCGTTGACGGTTTCGTCCTTGAGCAGGGGTTCCAAGGGGCCCAGGCCCATGACCTCGTCAAAGAGGTCCTGGTTCAGCGTGGTGCGGTCTTCCTTGTTCAGGGCAACCGACATCTCTTCCAGGGCTTCGGCAACGATGGCGGCAATCTCGACCTTCAGGTTGCCTTCGGTCGCGGTTTCAAGGGCGGCAAGGTTGAGGTTTTCGAGAAGGCGCTTGTGCAGCTCGACCTTCAGTTCGCTCATCTTTTCCTTGCGCTTGCGATCCTTGTCCATCGCGGTGACTTCTGCGGGCGACTTGGGCACGATCGCGGCGATCTTGGGCAAGTTTGCGACGGGCGCCACGGGGGCGCGATTGGCAGGGGCGCCTGACCCGACCGGTGCAGTCGCCGGCTTCTGGATGGCAGTCTCTGATTTCTTGAAGCGCGAAAACATCTTGTACCCCTTCGGGTTTGATCAAGCGAGCTGAACTGGATTACTTCTTGCCGGTCTCAACCGCCTTGTTCAGTTCGAACAAGGATTTGGCGAGTTTCTGAATTTCCTTGCGCAGCGGGTTCTTGGCCGCCGTCTCGGACAGGGGCAGGCCATGGTCGTTGGCCTGGGTGACCTGCCCGCCACCGTCGGGAAGTTGCACTTCGACAGCGATATCAAGGCTTTCTGCCATGCGTTTGACCCGGCTTTTCGCCGAAAGGTCGGTAAAGCGCGGCGCGCGGTTCAAGACAAAGCGCAGCTTTTCGTGCGGCAGACCTTCGGCCTTGAGCGCACGCACCAGACGCAGCACGTTCTGGGCCGAACGCAGGTCCAGCTCCATCAGCGCGAAATAAACATGAGCGCGGGCCAGGACAACTTCGGTCCAGGCGACGATGGTCTTGGGCATGTCGATGATGACAAAGTCGAAATTGGCGCGGGCCATGTCGATGATGCGGGCGATGTCATCGGGACCGATGAAGTCCAGGGGCAGCATGTCGGCGGGAGCGGTCAGCACGTGCAGCTTGTCGTTGAAGGTCAGCATCGCCTGCAACAGCGAGTCACTTTCGGTGGCGTTGTTATCCGACAACAGGTCGAACACGGCCTCTTTGCGGGGCAGGTCAAGATAGGTTGCGGCGGACCCGAACTGAAAGTCAAAGTCGATCAGGCAGACGCGTGGCGGCTCTTTGCTGATCGTGGCCAGCTCCCAGGCGAGGTTGGTGGCGAAAGTCGAGGCGCCTGAGCCGCCGGCCAGCCCGTGGATCGGCAACACCACGCCGTCGCGGTCGCCCTTGGCCTTGAAGCCCGGATGCGGCATGGCGGCCTCTGCCGGGTCGGCGACCGAGGCGGCGACCGTCAGGACCGGCACAGGTGCGGGTTTGCGCAACTTTTCGATGGCTTCGTGCAGCGAGCCTTCGGGCAGCGGATAGGGCACGAAATCGTCGGCGCCAAGGCGCAGCAACTGGTGCAGGGCGATCGGGCTGACCTGATCGGCGATCAGCACCACTTTGATGCCATGCGATTTGGCCTGTTTGATGATATCGGTGATGCGCTGCAGATCGGTCTCGTCGGTGGCGTTCACCGCGATGGCGACGAATTCCAGCGATCTGGCGTCGGGCTGTTCCAGAAAGACCTGTGCATCGTCAAACGACAGATCGCCCCAGCTTTCACCAAGCTCAATCTCCATGTCGTCGATTAGCAGATCGAAATTCTGCACATCGCGCGAAATCGTGCACGCAAGGATCGGCGCCGGTTCCGGCTGTAGATTTGCTGCGCTGCTCATTCCCACAAGTCCTTCCAAAGTCGCCCCACTAGGGGATGACACCCAAGGCCCGTTCTCAGACCCGACAGACACCAACCCCGGATCAACGCCCGGCCTTCTGGCCACGGCATTGTTCCCTATGCTGAGAAGGTGCTTGGAGAAGTTGGCGAGATTGGGGCTAAAAAATCGTCAATCTTAGGTTTTTAGCGATTCAATGCCGAATTTCGGAAACGCGGTGAATTCAGGAAACAAAGCGGGCTTTGGAATGCAAAGGGCCTGCCGAAGCAGGCCCAAGGTCTTGATGTCACAGTCGTTCAGCCGCCGGCTTTGCCGGTCGGGTTGACCGAAGCGCCGCTGACGCTGTCGGCGGCGTGCACGTTGCCAGCACTTGCCACATAGCTGCGGAAAATGATCTCGGCGTATTTGCCGTTCAGGAGACCGGCGTATTTCCTGGCAAAGCCCGAAACCTCGGTCACGGTGCGACGGTTGCGCTCTTCCGGGGCGTCGGTATGGATGACGGGACGGGTCTTGCCATAGGAAACCAGGGCTTGCAGGCGGCTGCCCGAGATGCCCCGCGATTCGAGATAGGCCACCACGGTTCTGGCCCGGCGCAACCCAAGCGCGTAGTTATAAGCGCTGCTGCCGACCAGATCGGTGTGACCATAGACGCTGAAACGCACTTCGGGGAATTGGCGGATCCAGTCCGCCTGCTTGTCCAGCACCGCCATGGTCGCGGGCGTCAGGTCGGATTTGTCGAAGGCAAAGGTGATCGTGGGCTGCACCTCGGCATCGAAACGGTGCCCGATGGCGAGCATCGCGCCGTCGGCGTTCATCATCGCCATGCTGTTCATCATGGTGGGCTGGCCGAAGCCGCCCTCGTCCACTTCAGAGCCGGCTTCGGCCAGGAATTTGGTATTGTCGCATCCCGTCAGCGCCAGCATGGCGAGAGAGGACAGGAACAGGACGGTCCGCAGAGAGGATTTCATGTCCATCACTCCATCGTATAGCCGTAGGAGCCGCTGAAGTCCTGTCGCGACACTTCGCCCGCACCCCCACGCTGGGGACCCGCAGTCTTGCCGAACATGAACAACTCCTTCTCGGTCGGAATGCGGATACGGTCGGTGGGCAGGGCCAGGGCCTCGCCACGGGTCGGGGTGACCAGATGCGGTGTCACGATGATCACGAGCTCTGACTGGTTACGCTGATAATCAGCCGAGCGGAACAGCGCGCCCAGGATCGGAATGTCGCCCAACCACGGCACCTGACCGTTCAGATCGTGGAAGTCGTCTTGCAAGAGGCCAGCGATGGCAAAGCTTTCGCCGTCCTTCATCTCGACCGTGGTCGAGGTTTCGCGACGTTTGAAAGCGTTGACCGAGAAGCCGCCGGTTTGCAGCGTCGTCGTGGTGTCGATCGAGGACACGGCGGCATTGATCTGCAAGTTGATGGTGTTGCCATCGACGACGGTGGGGGTGAAGTTCAGCTCAACCCCGAAGGGCTTGTACTCGATCGAGATCGAGCCGTTGCCCGAGGCGACCGGGATCGGATATTCGCCGCCGGCGAGGAACTTGGCCTCTTGGCCCGACAGGGCGGTCAGGTTCGGTTCGGCCAGCGTGCGCACGACGCCCTTGGATTCAAGCGCCTCCAGGAGCACGCCGAATTCCAGCGAACCGGCGGTAAAGCCAAGGCCAAGGGCGCCTTGCGTGCCGGGGCGCAGGGCCACGGTATTGTTGGCAAGGGGAAGCGTCTGGTTGAGCGCGGTTCCGGTCGCGCCGAGGATGCCCATATTGGTGCCGCCACGAACCCCAAGCGATGAGGACAGGCTCTTGGATACCGATCTTTGCATTTCGGCAAAGCGCACTTTCAGCATCACTTGCTGGGTGCCGGCCACCATCATCAGGTTCGACACCTTGTCGGGCGAATAGCGCGAGGCGAGGTCAAGCGCGCGGTCCAGCTTGGCGGTCGAAGATACGGTGCCCGACAGGACGATCCCGTCATTGGCGGTGCGCACCTCGATCGGTTCGCCCGGCAGAATTTGCTGCAGGCGTTCCTTGAACTCTTCGATGTCAGGGGTGACGTGAACCTCGACGTTCGAGATCAGCTTGCCGTCCTGGGTCAAAAGCGTCATCGTCGTGCGTCCCGGCGTCTTGCCGAGAACGTAAATCGTCTTGTCCGACAGCGTCGAAATGTCCGCGATGCCGGGGTTGGCAACCGAAAGCTCGGCAAAGGGCGTATCGCTTTCCAGCACCACGGCCCGGTTCATCGGAACGTTCAGCGGCTCGTTCGCCGTGCCCTTCATGATTGTCAGCGTCTGCGCATTTGCAGGCGTCAGGGACGTGGTGGCAAGCGCTATTCCCAGCACTCCCGCCGTCCAAAGCATACGCAGTTTCATGTGACCTGCCCTCTCAAATGCCCAAAATCCCGGGTCTTTAGCGCCCGCTTCACAGCCCAAAATGCCTTAGTTGGCGATTTTAAGCAAGAATCAAAAGGTTGGAGGGTGTTCCGTATGTGGATAACCTGCAACAGCCCGCCGCCCTTTGCGTCAGAAGAGAACGGCCCCGCAAGATGTGGGGCCGTTCGTCGTCGCTTGCAATGTCAGTTGGTGCAGGGAATGGGCGTGTCGGCCACGTCCGCGCCCTTGCGGGTCTTGACCGAACAGACCTTGGCGGGTTCGGGTGCGACGGCGGCAGGCTGGGCCACGATGCCCAGAAGCGAGTTGCCGTCGACCTCAACCTTGCCAGCATCGGCGACCTCGGTGCCACTGACCAGAGACAGGGCCAGCTTGCCGGTCGCGGCAGCCTGCGCCAGACGCGCGACCTGCTCACGGGTGGCAGCTACGGTGACGGTACGGGCCACGCTTGCGGCTCCCGTGGCTTCATCGGCCTTCTGGTCGACCGCGATGACCTTGACGCCGGTCTCGATCAGTCGCGTCATGTTCTGATTGTTGTCGCCGGCGGCTCCGGTCCAGTAGACATCGACATGGTCGCCCGGCTGGACAAAGCCCGATACCCCCGAAGCCACATCAACCTTGATGGCAAACGCGCCCTGGCCCGGGCCAAGCTGCCCGGTCAGGCCAGCGGTCTGGCCTGGTTCGGTGACCTTTTCGGCCAGCACAGGCTCAAACTTTTCCATCTGGCGGGTGACAAAGCGCGGGTCCTTGGCGCCGTCCGGGAACAGGACCTTGTCGTCCTTGCCCAGCGTGGTGGGATCCTTGAAGATGTGCGTCGGCAATGCGTTCTGCGGCCAGTAGATCAGCTGCACGTCATCCTTTGTCAGCGTGTCGCCGTATTTCTTGACCTTGTTGACGACATACACTTGCACCAGCGGGCCGGTCTTGGCGCGCAGTTCGCGTTCATGGTTCAGCGCCACTTGCGTCTGGTTGACGAAATTCTGCGTCATGTAGACGGCGAACCCGGCAAGCCCGAGTCCCACGACCAGGACCAGTCCGAATATCATTCTCATTTTCGTTACCCCTCATACCCACGGCCGAGCACGGCCATCCCCGATTGTCTATTGGTGATCGTATCCGACGTTGATGTTGCTGATGTAATCGGACACGCCTTGCGCCGAGCTGTGCGTTGTGAAGGCAATCGGGACCAGCACGATCATGCCCAGACCGACAATGGCGGCCGTCAAAACCACCCAGTCCACCGTGACGGCGCCGGAGCAGTCTTTGACGAAGGTCTTAAATGTCATCTTCATTGTCTGTCCTTTTCTGCCCCCGCCATGTTCACGGCGGTTACTATTGACCAATATCGGCCCGACCATGCCGGTGCTTAGCGACAAAAGTTGGGCAACGCTGTGGCCATACTTGGAATGTGCCTTTGCGGTTCTTGCGCAAGCCGCTGTTTTTCAAAGAGGAAGACCGCGCCCTTTCGGACGCGGCCCACAGCCAGCCCCTGATCAAAGGGGTCAGGCGATTACTGGTTTTCGTAGCCCGAAGAGCGCGAACCCAGGTCGGTGACGATCGCGTCGCCCAGACCGGTGATGCCGTGGCCGACGGAAACCATGACGACCATGCCGAGACCGACGATAGCGGCGGTCAGCACCACCCAGTCAACCGTCACGGCGCCGGATTCGTCTTTCTTGAAGGCTTTGAAGAGGCTCGGGAGTTTCATAATGTGTTCCTTTGTCCGTTGATATGGCTAGATCTACACATCCGAGCCGGGATTTCCTGCGGGTCTCTGTCCCGTGTTGCCGTTCGGTGTGAAGCAATTAAGTCAGGTGTTCGTGGCGGGATTGGGGCAAGATCAAGGTGTTTTCGGTCTGGTCTCCGGTCGTGCCGGCCATATCCGCAATGGATAAGGCCACGTTCTTGCACGAGCGTGGCCTTGGGTTTCAAACCGTCAGGTGATCAGCAGATCACTGGTTTTCGTAGCCCGACGAACGCGAGCC
>JANXPK010000809.1 GCA_025357355.1 Rhodobacterales bacterium | reverse complement strand
CCCCATGCCACAACAGGCTTGGCCGCTGGTCGCGCGACCTGAACTGAACAATGAGATCCTGGACCCGATCTATCTTGCCGCCGTCGAGGCAGTGGAAGAGGCGGTCGTCAACGCCATCGTGGCCGGTGTCGATGTCGCGGCGGTGCTACCCAAGGGGTTGATCGTACGGGCGATCGACACCGAAAGACTGGCGGCGTTGTTCAGGCCGGGGTGAGGGAAAGCGAAGCGTCCAGATCTGGACGCTTTTCTTTATCATTATATATCAATGCCTTGTAGACACTCATTAATCTGGAATTAACCCGGACACCACGCGAGCGGCTGCAGCAACGCCTTCGCCATGCGCAATGCGAAGGGCTGCCATACCCGCCTGCATCACCGCCAAGGCACCCAGCGTCATGTGGGCGTTGACGTGGCCCATATGTGCTATCCGCAGCGCACCGTCGGCATTGGGGTCTTCCGGGTTTGTCATGCCCAGACCAATACCCAACGTCACCCCCTGCGCCTCGGTCCAGCGGCGCAGGCGTGTCGCATCAGGTGCGGCAAACCGCGCCGCCGTGACCGCATGGCCGCGCGCAGCCGGGTCAGCAACGTTCAGGGCAATCAAGGGGTTACCCTGGTGCCAGCCGTCGAACGCCGCCCACACCGCCCGTGCCAGACCCGCATGGCGCGCCCAGACCTGCGGCAAACCCTCTTCACGCAAGATCATCGTCAGGGCCTCGCGCAGCCCGAACAGATGATGGGTTGGTGCCGTGCCATACCAAAGCTGCCAGAACTCGTCAGCCTTGGCACGCGGGGTCCAGTTCCAATAGGGTGTGCGCAGATCGCTGGCCTTGCACCGCTCTGCCGCCCGGTCAGAGAACCACACAAACCCCATGCCCGGTGGCGTCATCAGCCCTTTCTGACTGGCGGCCACGGCGACATCGACCCCCCAACCATCCATGAAGAACGTATCGCAACCCATTGATGCAACACAATCAACCGCCAACAAGGCCTGATGACCCACCGCGTTCATCACGCCCCTGAGCCCGGTTATGTCGGTCTTGACCGAGGTCGCCGTATCGACCTGCGTCACCAGAACGGCCTTGTAATTCGGCTCGGCCCTCAGCGCCGCTTCAACCACTGTCCAATCGGGCGCCGTCGAGCGGCCAAAGTCCAGCACCTCGACCTGCACCCCAAGGCCACGGATCGAATTGGCCCAGCCGTGGCCGAATATGCCGGTTGCCAGAACCAAAGCCTTGTCGCCGCGCGAAAAGAGGTTGGTGTTGGCGGCTTCCCACGTGCCATGGCCATTGGCGATATAGGCCGCTACATTGTGCCTTGTACCGGCGAGCTCCCGCAAGTCGGGCCATAAAGTTGCAACCATATCAATCAGATCGCCCTCGTAGATGTTGGGCGATGGCTGATGCATGGCCGACAAGACGCGGTCAGGGACAACCGAGGGTCCGGGAATGGCAAGGTAGGCGCGACCGAAATGGGGCACGGGGTTTCTCCGAATTGGCCCGTCATGGCTAGCCTTCAGCGCGGCCTTGGTCAATCGCGGCCTGCCTGCTTGCAGCGTGCTTGCGAAAAAGCTAAGACCCCGCATCCCGCGCCATTCCGGCCGCCGGGTCAGGACCTCAAGACCGGCATGATCGGGACATTCAAAGACCGGCTCGACGCCTGGCAGCGCGATCTCAACGCCCGCATCGGTGGCGACATCACCACCACCAAAGGCCGCAAGGCGGCGCGCCTGCACTATCAGTTGATGGACCACGGCTTTCTGCGGGTCTTGTGGCGCAACCTGCATCAGGTCGCGCCGGGGGTCTACCGTTCCAACCAGCCCTCTCACAGCCAGCTTGCCGCGATGCATCGCCGCCTTGGCCTGCGCACCGTGCTGAACCTGCGTGGCCCGTCTGACCAGAGCTTCTATCTCTTCGAGGCTGAGACCTGCCAGACCCTTGGGATGACGCTGATCGACCTGCCGATGTCGGCCAATCAGGCCCCGGCTCGCGACAAGCTGGAACAGCTTTACCGGCTGTTCCAGACCATGGAGAAACCCTTTCTGTTTCATTGCAAGTCCGGTGCCGACCGTACCGGGCTGGTCGCGGCGCTATATCTGCTGTTGATTGAAAATGCGCCGATTTCCGTGGCACGACAACAGCTTGGCCTGCGCTATATCCACATTGCGAAGACGCCCGCGGGCATATCGGACCATCTTCTGCGGCTTTACCACCACGCCCATGACCGCAGCGGAATTGGCTTTCTTGATTGGCTAAGCCGCGATTATGACCCGGCCAAGGTCACCGAATCCTTCAAACGCTGGCGCGCGGGCGATCGCGATATGGCCTGATCGGGTGCGCTGGGCCTTTCGCCCGCCTGATCCGTCGCTATATGATCAGGGATGGAGGTGGCCATGACTGAGTTTGCCCAACCCCGGCGCATCGTTCGACTGACCGGCAAGGACGCCCTGAGCTTTTTGCAGGGGCTGGTCAGCAACGACGTGCTACCGCTGGCGCGCGGCACCGGGATTGTCTGGACGGCGCTTCTGACGCCGCAGGGCAAATACCTGGCCGATTTCTTTGTGGTCAACACCGGGGCCGATCTGCTGCTGGATTTGCCCGTGTCTCTGGCCGACACCGTGTTGAAACGGCTGAGCCTTTACCGGTTGCGCGCCGATGTGGCGATGACACCGACCGACATTGCCGTCACGCGCGGGATCGGAATTCCGCCACCGGGCGCGTTGGCCGATCCGCGTCATCGCGACCTGGGCTGGCGGTACTATGGCAACATGACAGCGCTGCCAGACGTGGATTGGGATGCGGTCCGGGTGCGTCATCTGATCCCCGAAAGCGGGATCGAACTGGTGCCGGGCGAAAGCTATCTTCTGGAAAGCGGATTTGAGCGGCTGCACGGGGTGGATTTTCGCAAAGGTTGCTATGTCGGGCAAGAGATCACCGCCCGGATGAAGCACAAGATTGAATTGCGCAAGGGTCTCGCCCGGGTGCTGGTCAGCCAACCAGTGCCTGTGGGAACGCCGATCCTGGCGGGCGAAAAAGAGGTCGGCACGCTTTACACCCAGTCCGGTGGTCTTGGGCTTGCCCATCTGCGCTTTGACCGGACGGATCAGGCGATGACGGCGGCCGGGGCCACCGTCTCACTCGACGGCCAGCTTTAGGCGCGTTCGCTGTATTCCATCAACTCGGTATGGACGATGATGTCCTCGTCCGGGCCGATGAACGGCGGGATCATGATACGCACGCCGTTGTCCAGGATCGCCGGTTTGAAGCTGTTGGCGGCGGTCTGGCCCTTTTGCACCGGCTCAGTTTCCACCACCTTGCAGCGCACCTTCTGCGGCAAGGTCACGTTGAGCGCCTCTTCGCCGAAATACTGCAGCTTTGCCGTCATGCCATCTTGCAGGAACGGCCGCCGATCGCCCAGAAGTTCGGCATCAATCTCGGTTTGCTCGTAAGTTTCGCTATCCATGAACACCAGACGGCCATCGGTTTCATAGAGAAACTGCTGCTCGCGATATTCCAGCTCGACCTGGTCGACCTTGTCCTCAGACCGAAACCGCTCGTTCAGCTTGCGGCCGT
>JANXPK010000764.1 GCA_025357355.1 Rhodobacterales bacterium | reverse complement strand
CGCCCAGGCAGGCGCCTCCCCTTCCTCACCATGGCACCCAGCCCAATCCCCCTTGCCTTGCGCTGGCGCGCCGTGGCAATCGGACCGATGAAGGCTCCCCCGGAGCCTTCATCAGACGGTCCTCTGGCACCGGTGCCAAGGGCGGCCTTGCAGATCACACGACCATCATGATGTTTCCATCAAAAGACGTCGCGCCCTAGCCTGCAAGACGTCTGACCGCTGCGGCCACCGCCGCCGCCAGCCCCGGCAGGGCATCTTCGCCCAGACGCGCCACCGGCAGTTCGACGAACGGCACACCCATCCGCTCGCGGTGCTTGGCGTAGCGCGGGTCATAGTGCTGCTGCATCAGACTGGTTGCCAGATCGTTAAACCGGCCGCCCGCAGCCATCAGCCGCCAGTCATCGACCTGATCATGGGAATGGGACGGGCGCAGTTGCTCGATCACCCCGGCCAGTTTTTCGGTATCCTCGACCATGTCGCGGTAAGCCCGGGTCAGATAGTCGGCCCGCGCCTCCAGCGACGCGGCAATCGCCACGCGCGGGGCGGCGGCCATCGCCTTCCACAGTTGCGGCGGCAGCGCGCAGTTGCCGACCTTGGAGCTTTCGGCCTCCACCACCACCGGCCGCGACGGGTCAAGCCGCGCCATCGCCAGCGCCAACCCCACCTCGAACGCCTTTTGCGACGGCTGCCCGCCCGGCATGTGACCGAAAAGCGAGCCGCGGTGATGCGCCAGCCCCTCCAGATCCAGCACCTGCACCCCAAGGCCTGTCAGAAGGTTCAGCACCTCGGTCTTGGCCGAACCGGTATTGCCGTCCAGGACCACTACAGGCGACGGCACCGGCTGGTCATACAGCGCCTGCACCACCAGCGCCCGCCACGACTTGTAGCCGCCCGCGATGGTGTCAACCCGCCAGCCGATCTGTGCCAGGATCGAGGCGAAGCTGCCCGATCGCTGCCCACCACGCCAGCAATAAACCAGCGGTTTCCACGCCCCGGTCTTGTCGGCCAAAGGCCCCTGCAAATGTCGCGCGGCGTTCTTGGCCACCAGCGCCGCGCCCACCTTGCGGGCCTTGAACGGACCGACCTGCTTGTAGATCGTGCCGACCTCGGCCCGTTCGGCATCGTCCAGCACCGGCAGGCTGATCGCCCCCGGAATATGGTCGTCGGCAAATTCCGCAGGCGCGCGGACATCGATGATGTCGTCAAAGCCCAGCGAGAAGATCTCGGTCAGCGAGGTCAGGGTTACGGCCATGCCGTATTCTAGCCTCCCCGGCCGCAAAGGCCAACCCGCGCCGTGTCGTCAACTGCGGCTGACCAGTGCCACGCCAAGGGCCGCCAGTGCCATGCCCGCCCAGCCCATGGGCGGCATGACCTCGCCCAGAAGCGGCCGGGCGAACAGCGCCGTCAACGGCGGCACCAGGTAGAACAGTGCCGAAACCCGCGCCACCGCCCCGGCGCGGATCATCGCCAGCAAGAGTGTCATCGCCAAAAGCGAATTGCCGATGACCAGATAGGCCAGAACCAGCGTGAACTGCCCGCTCCAGCTGACCTCGAACCGTTCAGTGAGGGCGGCGAGGGGCAGGCAGAACGCCGCCCCGACGGCGTACTGGATCAGGTTGGAAGTGATGGGATGATGGGTGACACCAAAACGCTTTTCCCACAGCGTCCCGCCAGTGATGCCCAAAAGGGCAAGCCCTGCGCAGATCAGGCCAAAGACGCCCTCGGTCGCAAACTTTTCGCGCGACATGATGACCAAAGCCGCGCCGCCCAGGCCAAGGGCGAGGCCGACCCAGCCGCGTGCCCCGGTCCGCTCGCCCACAAAGTGCGGCGCGATCAGGGCGACGAGGATGGGCTGCAGACAGACCACGATGGCCACGACCCCGGCCGACGTGCCGGACTTGAAGGCGACATAGCACAGGCCGAAATAGACGACCTGAATGAGAAAGCCGGTGACCGCAATGTCGACCCAGGCGCGCGGTGTCGCAGGCAGCGGCGGTCGCACGATTGCCGCCATGGGAAGCAGGATCACCAGCACCAGAACATAGCGCAGCGCCAGCAACGTCAGAGGTTCCGCGTGGATCAGCCCAAGTTTGGCAATGCCAAAGCCCGTCGACCACAAGAAGAGAAAGATCACAGGGGCGGCGACAAGCCAGAACAGACGGGACATGGCGCTTTCTGGCGTGCAATGGCGCGGAAAGGAAGGGGGCGCTCGTCAAGCCTTACGGCTTTCCTCGCTGGGGCCGGGTGCGGCTGCGGACTTCCTACCGATTGGCTCGCGCCACCTTGCTCTTGAACCGCGCCTGCATCAGGGCATCCCCCTCGGCCGTGCCGTCGTGCCAAGAGCCGAACAGCTTGTCGAGCGGCATCAGCCCGTCGCCGTAATTCACCTCGAAATACTTGTGATGCAGGTAATGGGTAAAGGCATGGGTATCCAGCGCTGCCTCGCCCATCTCGACCTTGTCAAAGCCTATATGCCCCACGACGGCGCCAAGCCCCGCGTAATGCAGGCCGTAAAGCGCCACGATCGGGTTAGAAGGGATCACCAGATGGATCAGGCAGGACGAGAAATACAGCGCCTGCTCAAGGGGATGCATTGAAAGGCTGGACCACGGGCTGGGGTTGACCGAGTTGTGGTGGACCGCATGGATGTATTTGTACAAGACCGGCACATGGATCAGGCGGTGGACGCAGTAGAAATGGAACTCATGCCAGGCCGGCACGCAAAGGCCCAGCGCCAGCAGGTAGAGGGGATGGGCCGTAAAGGTCACGGTCAGGGCATAGCCATTGGCGGCCATCCAGCCCAGCAGGCATTGGTACGCGGTCCAGATCGGCACGCCGGTGCCAAGCGAACGCAGCATCCCCTCGACATTCTGGCTGCCAAACCAGAAGGCCGTGTTCGGCGCGTCGCCGGGGAATTTGCCGTTGTACTTGAACCGGTTGGCCTGACGGCGGCGCAGATACAGCGGCACCTCCAGCGCCGAATAGAACAGCGTGACGGCGACCAGGTTGATTGCCAGGATCCGCAACACCCAGGCCCAGTGCAGCTTGGCCATTTCCGCGACCGGCGGAAACAGCATCGTCCAGAACACCACCCCCGTCACCATGAAGCCCACGTTCCACGGCAGGAAATACCCCGGCAGCCAGCCCGCCAGCTTGCCGAACTGCGGCGGCAGCCGGAACAGCGGCGAGGTTACCAGCGCGCCGTTCGGCACCCAGTCGCCGCGCTTGTCACGCTTGCCATAGTTCAGATCGTCCATCCCGCAACCTCCATCGCCCCTTAGCGCACCCCCAGCTCGGCCAAAGCCATTGCCATCGGCAAGGGCAAGATGTCCTCGCGCAGACCAGCCACCCTGCGGTCAGGCGGACTGTCGGCGGGGTCCAGATAGCGCCAGCCCTGAAACGGCCGGCGCGGCGCGGCCTCGGTGCGGATCACCTGCGCCTCCAGCACCAGGGCACAGCGCCTTATGCCATCCGCGCCGATCCGTTCGTCCAGCCCGACAATCTTCTGCCGCGCCAGAATGATGCCCTTGATCACCCAGTAGAGCGAGCCTTCCAGCACCTCGGCCTCGCGCCGGGGCCACATCCGCGTCACATGCTCGGTCCGCCCCTCTGGCCACAAATGGCGATGCTCAAGGTGCCATTGCTGCAGATCCTCGACCGATTCGGCGCCAACGCAGAGTTTCAGGATGTTGAGTGCCATGAGTCCCCCCGTGCCAATGATAGACCGTTAAGGCGCGACTGCAAGATTGACCCCAAGGGGATCCACAGCGTATCTTGGGCCTTCCGCCGCACCCTCACCCAAAGGCTAGTCCGATGTCCGCCTTCCAGACCCCGATTGCCGAGCAGATCTGGGATATGAAATACCGCTTCAAATCCGCCGACGGCACCGCCATTGACCATACGGTCGAGGACAGCTGGCGCCGCATCGCCACCGCCCTGGCCGCCGTCGAAACCGACCCGGCCCAGTGGGAACCGGCGTTCTACGCGGCCCTAGAAGGCTTCAAATTCCTGCCCGCCGGTCGCATCACGGCCGGGGCGGGCACCGGGCGCACGGTCACGCTCTTCAACTGCTTTGTGATGGGCACCATCCCGGACACCATGTCAGGCATCTTCGACGCGCTGAAAGAGGCGGCCCTGACCATGCAGCAGGGCGGCGGCATCGGCTATGATTTCTCGACCATCCGACCCAGGGGGGCCGAGGTCAAGGGCGTGGCGGCGGACGCCTCAGGACCCCTCAGCTTCATGGATGTCTGGGACGCCATGTGCCGCACCATCATGTCCGCAGGCTCGCGTCGCGGCGCCATGATGGCGACCATGCGCTGCGACCACCCCGATATCGAGGCATTCATCGAGGCCAAGAAGGACCCCGCCCGCCTGCGCATGTTCAACCTGTCAGTGCTGGTCACCGACGCCTTCATGACCGCGGTCTAAGCCGATGGGCCTTGGGGGCTGACCTTCGGCGGCCTGACCTACAAGACCCTGCCCGCGCGTGA
>JANXPK010000716.1 GCA_025357355.1 Rhodobacterales bacterium | reverse complement strand
GTTTATGAAGGTGCGGGATTTGGCGAAAGTGGGCGGCGGCTTGGGTATTACCGCGATTCTGGGGGGAAGGCGGTGGATGCGCTGCTGCTGACGCGCGTGCTTTGAGTGCCGTCCCAAGCGACGCTGCAATTTATTTGACCTGTTGATCAAAACATTCCAGGACCATTTCAGATTTCTGTTGACCGCCTGCCCGCCATCCTTGCTAAATCACGCACGATCCGCCCGCGACTGGCCCCGAGTCTGCACCCTTTGGGTGGCTCTGGCGGGGCCACGGACAGGGAGGCGAAGATTTTGACAATTGGGAGACTGACATGACGCTTATGAAACACCTGTTGGGTGCCTCGGCCCTGCTGGCGCTGAGCGCTGGCGCGGCGCTGGCCGATCCGGCGATCATCTATGATCTGGGTGGCAAGAACGACAAGTCGTTCAACGAGGCGGCCTTCAACGGCGCCGAGCGCTGGGCCAAGGAAACCGGCGGAACCTACAAAGAGCTGGAAATGCAGAACGAGGCGCAGCGTGAGCAGGCGCTGCGGCAGCTGGCCGAAGCGGGCGCCAACCCGATCGTGATGACAGGCTTTGCCTTTGGTGACGTGCTGAACACGGTGGCCCCGGACTATCCGAACACCAAGTTCGCCATCATCGACATGGTGGTCAACCAGCCGAACGTGAAATCGGTGGTGTTCACCGAGGATCAGGGCTCGTATCTGGCCGGGATCATGGCGGGCATGGCGTCCAAGACCCATACGGTCGGCTTTGTCGGCGGCATGGACATTCCGCTCATCCGCCGCTTTGGTTGCGGCTATGCGCAGGGCGTTATGGCCGCTGATCCCAAGGCCAAGGTCATCCTGAACATGACCGGCACCGATCCGACCGCATGGAACAACCCGGTGAAGGGCGCCGAGATCGCCAAGAGCCAGCAAGCGCAGGGTGCCGACGTGATCTATGCGGCGGCGGGCGGCACCGGCGTAGGTGTGTTGCAGGCGGCGGCTGACCTGAAGATCCTGTCGATCGGCGTGGACAGCAACCAGAACTATCTGCATCCCGGCCAAGTTCTGACCTCGATGATGAAGCGGGTGGACAACGCGGTTTACGGAGCTTTCAAGGAAGGCAAGGACCTCAAGCCCGGCGTCAACGTGATGGACCTCAAGGCCGGTGGCGTGGATCTGGCGATGGACGACAACAACGCCAAGCTGGTCAGCCCGGAAATGAAGGCGGCCGTCGATGCTGCGGCAGCCAAGATCAAGTCGGGCGATCTGAAGGTGCATGACTATATGGCGGACAACACCTGCCCCGGCGTCACCTTCTGATGGCCGATCAGGCAATGGGGGGGCGGCAGGCAACTGCCGCCCCAAATTCGCCCTATGCCATTGAACTCAAGGGCGTATCGAAGGCCTTTGGCCCGGTGAAGGCGAACCGGGACATCAATATCCAGGTGCCGCGCGGCACCATTCACGGCATCATCGGCGAAAACGGCGCGGGCAAATCGACGCTGATGTCGATCCTTTACGGGTTTTACAAAGCCGATGCCGGTGAGATTTACATCAACGGTTCCTTGACGCCGATCCCCGACAGCCAAGCCGCCATCCGCGCCGGCATCGGCATGGTGTTCCAGCATTTCAAGCTGGTGCAGAACTTCTCGGTTCTGGAGAATGTGATCCTGGGGGCCGAGGATGGCGCGATGCTGTCAGCCTCGCTGACCCGGGCGAGGACCGAGTTGGAGGCGCTGAGCCGAGAGTTCGATCTGGACGTGCATCCCGACGCGCTGATCGAGAACCTGTCCGTGGGGCACCAACAGCGGGTCGAGATCCTGAAGGCGCTGTATCGGCGGGCGGATATTCTGATTCTGGACGAGCCGACGGGCGTGCTGACGCCGGAAGAGG
>JANXPK010000708.1 GCA_025357355.1 Rhodobacterales bacterium | reverse complement strand
TGATCGTGGCCATCGCCGGTGTTCAGGAATTCCGGCTCGATGTCGAGGATACGATCGAGATCGAAGGCGTTCCGGCCCAATATCTCGTTCAACGGAATCTGCGAGCGCTGGGTGCGATGCAGCTTGGCATAGGGGTTGATGGTTGGAAAGGGGGTCATGGCTGCCGGGGCGGACGCTGGTGGCGGATCACATCGGCGAGGCGCTGCGCGGCGGGGGTCAGGGAAACCCAGGCGCGCGACAGGATGCCGTAAGGTTCGACCACGATGCCAAGGTCGATGGGGATGATGCCAAAGCCGGTATTATTGGTAAAGTACAACGCTGTGGCACGAGAGAGGGCCGCAAGGGCATCGGATTGTTGCAAAAGCGCAAGGGTGAGCATGAAGGAGGCTGACGCGATCCGCTGCATCGGCCGTGGCAGGCCGAGGATCTGCAGGCGGGCAAGCACGGTGCGGGTCAGCAGCGATTCCGGGCCGGGCATCACCCAGTCATGTGCCAGCACCTGTGCCGCAGAGGGTTGGGCGGACAGCAGCGGGTGATCGTGTCGGGCGATCAGGGCCACCGGCTCGCTGTCCATCGCGGCAAAGGCCAGGTCGCTGGCGAGGCCCCCTTCGGGCAACCGGCCGAGGGCGAAGTCGAGCCGCCCGGCCAGAAGCTGTTCGCACAGGGCATCCGACGCCGCCACCACCACCTCGACCGTGACATTGGGATGGCGCAGACGCAGGGTCTGCAAGGCGGGCAAGACCCGGTCGAGGGCTGCGCCGGTCACAGAGCCGACGCGGACATGGCCGATCCCGCCAGCCGCAATCTCGGCCAGGTCACGGGCGGCGTCGTCCAGTTCGATGCGTACCCGCTGGGCCCGCCCGGCGAGAGCGTGGCCGATGGCGGTCATCTCGATGCCGCGGCCCGAGCGGGTATGGACGGGGTGGCCGATGATCCGCTCGATCTCGGCCACGAGACGCGAGGCGGCGGGCTGGGTGATGCCGATGGCTGCGGCGGCACCGGTCAGCTGGCCGGTCTCGCCCAAGGCAGCAAGCAGGCGCAAATGGCTGATCTTCAGCCCCTTGCGCAGCAGATTGTCCGAAGCTCGCGGGAGTAGCATACCAATCCGGCCATATGTTCATTCCACAACATCAATTGACGGATATGACAGCAGGTTGCAAGTTGCGGACAACCCGGAGGCCAAAATGCACCTTTCCCAGATCGTCCAGCCGCATGGCGCCGTGGCCGTCGTCGCCCGCGAAGGCAGTCGCGCGGCCATCGTGACCGGGGCCGCCAGCACCTATGCGTTGGCACAAGAGGCTGTCGCCAAGGGCCAGAGTTTGGCAGCGACCGTGGCCCAGCATGGGTTGGGCGATACGGTTGATCTGGCCTCGTTGGCGGCAACCGGGCGGCTGGCACTGCCGATCAGCCATCCCGACCCGGCACACCTGCATCTGACCGGCTCCGGGCTGACGCATCTCGGCAGCGCCTCGGCCCGCGATGCGATGCATGCCAAACTGGCGGGGGCCGAGACGCCGACCGACAGCATGAAGATGTTCCGCATGGGGCTGGAGGGCGGGCGGCCCGCGAAGGGTGCAGTCGGTGTGCAGCCCGAATGGTTTTACAAGGGCAACGGCACTACGGCGGTGGCACCGGGACAGCCCCTGACCAGCCCGGGCTTTGCGCTGGATGGCGGCGAGGAGCCGGAATTGGCGGGCATCTATCTGATCGGCCCGGACGGCAGCCCGAACCGGGTGGGCTGGGCGCTTGCCAACGAGTTTTCCGACCACGTGACCGAGCGGATCAACTATCTGTTCCTCGCCCATTCCAAGCTGCGTGAGGCCGCATTTGGGCCCGAGATTCTGGTGGGCGACCTGCCCGCCGACATCCGCGGCACCTCGCGCATCAGGCGGGGGGGGCAGGTGATCTTTGAAAAGCCGTTCCTGTCGGGCGAGGCGAACATGTCGCACACGCTGGCGAACCTGGAACACCACCACTTCAAATACGCCATCTTCCGTCAGCCCGGCGATGTGCATGTCCATATGTTCGGCACCGCGACGCTGTCGTTTGCCGATGGCATCAAGACCGAAGCCGGTGATATCTTCGAGATCGAGGCGGCGGATTTCGGTCTGCCCCTGAAAAACCCCTTGGCCGTGGCCCCGGCATCTGCTGGCGCCCAAACCGTGAAAGCGCTGTGACATGACCTTCAAACCTGCCGCCTGGCCCCGCAAACTGCGCTCGCAAACCTGGTTTGGCGGCACCGAAAAGGACAATATCTATTATCGCGGCTGGATGAAGAATCAGGGCTTTCCGCCGGACCTGTTCGATGGCCGCCCGGTGATCGGCATTCTGAACACCTGGTCCGAACTGACGCCGTGCAACGCGCATCTGAATGACCTTGCGCAGCGGGTGAAGCACGGGATTTACGAGGCGGGCGGCTTTCCGGTGGAAGTGCCGGTGTTTTCGACCTCTGAAAGCGCGTTCCGGCCGACCGCGATGATGTTCCGCAACCTCGCCGCGATGGCGGTCGAGGAGCAGATGCGCGGCCAGCCGATGGATGGCTGTGTGCTGCTGGTCGGTTGCGACAAGACCACGCCCAGCCTGCTGATGGCGGCGGCGTCGACCGATCTGCCGTCGATCATCGTGACCGGCGGGCCAATGCTGAACGGTTATTACAAGAACGAGCGGGTGGGGTCGGGGACGCATCTGTGGAAATTCTCGGAAGCCGTGAAGGCGGGGACGATGACCAAGGAGGAGTTCGTCGAGGCCGAGGCGTCGATGAGCCGCTCGCCTGGCTCGTGCAACACGATGGGCACGGCCTCGACGATGGCGTCGATGGCGGAGGCGCTGGGGATGGCGCTGTCGGGTAATGCGGCGATACCGGCGGTCGATAGCCGTCGCCGGGTGATGGCGCAGCTGACCGGACGGCGGATCGTGCAGATGGTCAAGGACGACCTGAAGCCGTCGGACGTGCTGAAGAAAGAGGCGTTCGAGAACGCCATCCGCACCAATGCGGCGATCGGGGGGTCGACCAACGCGGTCATCCACCTGTTGGCGATTGCTGGCCGGGTTGGCGTTGACCTGACGCTGGAAGACTGGGACCGCTGTGGCCGCGATGTGCCGACGATCGTGAACCTGATGCCGTCGGGCAAGTATCTGATGGAAGAATTCTTCTACGCCGGCGGCCTGCCGGTGGTAATCAAGCGGCTGGGCGAGGCGGGGGTTCTGCACAAGGACGCGCTGACGGTCAGTGGCGAAAGCATGTGGGATCAGGTCAAGGACGTCGTCAACCACAATCCCGACGTGATCTTGCCCGCCAGCAAGGCGCTGACCCAGTCGGGCGGCGTCGTGGTGCTGAAGGGCAACCTTGCGCCCAAGGGGGCCGTGTTGAAACCCTCTGCCGCGACCCCGGCGCTGATGGTCCACCGGGGCCGGGCGGTGGTGTTCGAGAACATCGACGACTACAAGGCCCGCATCAACGACGAGGCGCTGGACATCGACGAGACCTGCATCATGGTGCTGAAGAACTGCGGCCCCAAGGGCTATCCCGGGATGGCCGAGGTTGGCAACATGGGTCTGCCGCCGAAGGTGCTGCGCCGCGGCATCACCGATATGGTCCGCATCTCGGATGCTCGCATGTCAGGAACGGCCTATGGCACCGTGGTGCTGCACACCTCGCCCGAGGCGGCGGCGGGCGGGCCGCTGGCGGTGGTGCAGAACGGCGACGTGATCGAGCTGGACGTGCCGAACCGCCGGTTGCATCTGGACGTCTCTGACGCGGTGCTGGCGGCGCGGCTGGCGAAGTGGGCACCAACCCATGTGCAGGCTGAGTCTGGTTATCTGTGGCTGCACCAGCAGAACGTGCAGGGTGCTGATACCGGCGCCGACCTTGGCTTTCTCAAGGGCTGCCGAGGCAACCCGGTGGGCAAGGATTCGCACTGATGAAGGTCGCTCTGGTTGGCATCGGCAAGATCGCGCTGGATCAGCATGTGCCCGCGATCCGCGCGGCCAACGACTGGGAGCTGGCGGCGACGGTCAGCCGCAAGGGCGCGGTTGCGGGCGTCGAAAGCTTCACCGACTTTGCCGTGTTTCTGGCGCAGCGCCCCGATGTGACGGTCGTCTCGCTGTGCCTGCCGCCGGTGCCGCGCTTTGCCTATGCCGAGGCAGCGCTCAGGGCAGACCGTCATGTGATGCTGGAAAAGCCGCCGGGCGCCACCCTGGCCGAGGTGCAGGCGTTGCAGATGCTGGCTGCTGCCCGTGGCTTGACGCTGTACGCCACCTGGCACAGCCGCATGGCCTATGCCGTGGCCCCTGCCAAGGCCTGGCTTGCCGACAAGACCGTGCGCCGCGCCGATATCACCTGGCGCGAGGATGTCCGCCGCTGGCATCCGGGGCAGAACTGGGTCTTTGAGCCCGGTGGCATGGGGGTGTTCGACCCCGGCATCAACGCGCTGTCGATCCTGACCGAGATCCTGCCTGCGCCGGTGCACCTGACCGCTGCCACCCTGACCTATCCGGAAAACTGCCAGACCCCCATCGCCGCCGACCTGAGCTTTTCGGGCAATGTCACCGCTGACTTCGACTGGCGTCAGGTTGGTCCGCAGACCTGGGATATCGAGATTGACACCGACGAGGGAACCCTGGCCCTGCGCATGGGCGGCAACCGGCTTGAAGTTGGAGGTGTGGAAATGGCTGGCGAAAACTCGATCATGGGCGAATACCCGGCCCTTTACGCCCGCATGGCCAAACTGGTCACCACCGGCCAAAGTGATGTCGACCTAGCCCCCGCCATCCATGTCGCCGACGCCTTCTCGCTGGGTCGCCGCATCATGGCCCCGCCCTTCTATCTTTGATTTCATCTTTTCCTAAATATCCCACGGGGGCGCGGGGGTGTGAAATGTCTGTATTCACAACGTCTGACGGTACAGTTTCATTAAGTCTGACAGTGGCCCGTCATTTCCGGGATAGCCTGATATTTGCTGGCTTTTGCCGATTGAGGCCTTAGCGGTGGCACGGCTCCCAGACGTTTCGGAACCAGCGTTGGACGGCGGAGAGGCTCGGTTGCCGGGCGGCGGGGAAGTGCGATTTGACCTCTGCGACAACCTGCGCACAGGTCATGGTCCCGATGCGGGCGGCGATGAAAGCCTGAAGCTCGGGGTCGCTTTCGATCTTGCCGGGGACGCCCATTCGGTGCGCGGAACCGTGCGCGGCATAGATTTGCTCGCGGGTTTGAAGGGTGTTTGAAGGAGCGTTGAAAGGGCCTTCAAAGGGTGTGGAAAGGGTGGCGCGAAGTTCTTCCGCGATGGCCAGCGCCTCACGCAAAGCCGCGCCCAGCCGGTCAGTGGCGGCGATGGCGTGGGCGGTCAGATCAGCGTTGCGGGAATCGGTGGTCATCGGCTATTGGCCTCTTGGCAGGCGTGACTCGGTAATATTCTCCCGGCCGTAGCACGGTCTTGGGATCGGAGCGCAATGCGGGGTTTCCGGGCAACCGGGTTGGAGGGCCCCGCCGCCTGCCACGAATGACGACGACCGGAATTCGGGATCGGTTACACCGACCCTTCGTGTTGGTGCATGAGGGGACGCCCGGCCCTCCGTCATTCGTGCCACTCCTTCAGCCAGTGGCGCACAGACACGTCAGACACCCGGAGCTGCCGCGCGATGCTGGCCGTGGAGTTGCCCTGCCAGTGCAACATCGCGGCAAGCCAGCGTTTGGCGAGAGGAATTCGCCGCTGCGACACGGCGGGATGGGCGGCGAGGGCCCTGGCTTTGTCATACCCCATAAGTGCCTCATCGCTGGCTTGGCCCTTCGGATCGTCGGCAAGGTACAGCTCTGCCCCGCCGTAGGTCATCAGGAAGGTGACGGCCAACTCTGCCCCCAGAACCTCCACGAAAGGTGCGACCTGCGCGGTGGGGCGCGGCATGGGTTTGGCAATCGCGTTCAAGCAGAGCTTCCTTTCAAATTCGGGGGAAGCCCCCGACCGTCAACCTGGAGAAGAAACCGGTCGGGAGCCTCTTCGCACCGGGTCCCACCCCGGTGCGTCGGTCATGCCAGAGTGGATTCGCAACACCCCCGCGTGATCGTCATTTCGTAAGCGCGCCCATTGGCAAACCAAGCTGCGCGCAAATGGCATCTGCGGCTTCGGAGCGAAGCGCCAAGCGGGCTGGTGTAGGTTCCCCGCGTCCGTCGCCGTGGTTTTTCAGCAGGCTGCCAAAGGTCGGGCCGGACTTGGCAAGGAAGGTGTCAAACGCCGCTTCATCGGAGCGACACAAGGCCAGCGCCCAATCGCGCATGCCGCCGTGAATGTAGCCTTGGCGAAAGGCGGCATTGACCTTCTCTTGTGCGCGGCCTTCGTTGGCGGTCACAAGTTCATTGCGACGGTCGGCCATCATCGCCTGGACGGCTGCAACCGGCATATATTCTGCCGGGTCCGGTGGCGCTTTCAGTTTGGCCGCAGGGGCTTTCAGCGCCGCCACGAGCTGGGCCAGCGGCATGTCAGTCGCGAGGCCGAACAGGTCTGTGATCGTCTTTACCAGGTCGGCTTAGGTTGCTTCGTCCTGCGCGTCACCGACGGGCGTGGCCGGCGCGGTTGTCGGTTTCGTGGCGGGCTTCATTGCTGTTTCCTGACTGGCCAGTGCGGTGAGTTCCAGAGCGGGATGGTGAACCAGCCCCGCACCGCAAAGCTTCTGGACTTCGGTTGATGCCTTTTCGATCAGGAAGGACGGCGACAGACAGCGGTATTCTTTGGCCGCAATCATCCGCGCGGCCGTGGCTGTCCATTCCACCCGGCCCCAGAGGCCGTCCGCCCGCGCTGCCAGTTCCTTGATCCAGCCCGCCGCAGGCACCAGGCCGTTGGGGCGTCCCTCGGGCTTGTCCGCCTGATGTTCGTAGTCAACGGGCAAGTCGCCCGAATCGCCGTCGAATTGGGCAATGACGGCCTCGGGGTTGGACCGGATGCACTTGCGACCGTCGCGCAGTGTGGATGCGCCAGCGGGCAGCAAATGGACCCAGTCGGGACCATCGGCGGAGGCAGTGCCACTGCCCGCAAGTTCGAAGATGAAGCGGCGCGGGGTCATCCGATCAGATCAGATCAGGTAAGGCGTGATCACGAGGTCGGCGCTGCCGTACCAGGAGTTTGAAGCGCCAGCCGCACCCGTGGGGGCCTTCACCAGGTCGCGCGCCTGTTGTTCCAGCGCGGGCGGCACCACCAGCAGGTTCGGCTTCACGCCAAGGATTTTGCCGCCATCGGATTTGAAGGCCGACATGGCCGCGCGCGCAATTGCATAGTTGGCAGCGTTCAAAGTCTGCTTTGATCCCCAAGCCAATTGCCAAAGTCCGAAGCCCGCATTGGCCCGTGCCCGAACGCCATAGAGGTATTCGTCATTCAAAAAGACGTTGTCGTCGTAATTGTGGGTCTTGGCCTGAAATTCGTAAGGCATGCGGGTTTGCCAGATCATTGGGCGAATGGCCCGCGTCGTATCCAGCAAGAACCAAAGGGTGCCCGCGCCGCCGTCCGTGTTGGCCACGTTCGTTACTGTGGTGCCATCTTCGCCAATGACCGGGTGAACCGTATCAAAGAAGTTTGCGCCATCAAATCCCATGCTGGCGAAGCCGGTTTTCAAAAGCCCGAAGACAATGGATTCAGGGTGGCGCTTGGCGTTGCCGCCCATTTCGGAAAGAACCGGGCCAAAGATGCCCAGACGGTCATCCTCAAAATCGGTGCGCGCCACCGAAATTGTGCTTTCGAAAGTTTTGTTCTTGATCGTGAAGCCGTGGGCGGCAAGGTTCTTGATGACGCGCCCGCCAAGCCATTCCCGCATGTTCGGGAATTGACCCAACCAGCCATAGGTTTCATCTGCGGCTTGGCTTGGCACTTCCATTGCCACCTTCGGCCAGTCAACATCAGTTGCGGCGAAGGCGTCGGAGTACCTGGTTTGAAAGCCTTTGAAGGCGAGTGCGACGGTATCCTGGTTGATAATCACGAGGGCAGTCCTTTTCCCGGTTGCGCGCCGCGCGCGGGTCATGCGCGGCGGTTCGTTGGAAAAGGTGTAATGTGCCGGGAAATGCCAAAACACCCACACGGGTGTGCGGGTGGCAAGATGCGGGCGGCTTGGGATAAGGCGCGCGGGGTTGGACTCGAACCAACATCAGCGGTGTCGGCCCGAAAGCCGACCGACGCCCCCTTACCCATCGGGGTACACCGCGCGCACCGTTCGGTTTGCCAAGTCGCCAAGGCAGCAAAACAGCCCCCGAAACCTGCGCTTTTGGCGCGTATCCGTCAAGCTTGGCGACGGACGAAGATCAGATTGCAAAATTAAACGGGTTTCCGGCGAAATTAAACGGGGTCAGTGGCTTCCGGGTGTCGAGGTGGCCGAAACACGAGAAGGCCCTTTCCCGGCCTTCCTACGGCCTCTGGCGAAAATGACCGGGGCGGCACCTTGCGGCACCGCCCCGGCCTTGTCGTGACCCCTGATTAGGCCGCGCGCGACTTCATGACCTTCAGAGCAGTGATCACCTTCGGCGCGGTGGCCTTGGTCAGGAATCGCAGCGAGGAAAGCTTGAAGCAGCGCAACAGCCACTTGTTCAACTCGCCTTCGCCGTCATTGGCCTGATGCGTGTATTCGCGCCAAAGAACCCGGTTCAGCTCGATCTGCGCAAAGGATGCCATGCCCGCGCGCGATCCGTAGTTCGCGCCCTTCGCATCCGCAGGCTTGAAGCCGCAGAAATCGAAAAATCCCATCATCGCCAAGAAGCCGTCATGATCCAGCTCGGCCGAGCTGGTGACGCCCGCGATCTGCGCCAAGGCGGACCCGTAGGCCTCATCGGAAAACTTGCGGTCTTTGGCGGCAATATGGATGATTGCCAGTTGTTGACGGTTTAGTTTCATTCCTCATCCTCCAGAGCGGACCGTGCGCCAACCCCAAGGTGAGCATTGAGCTGTTCTTGTGCCGCGCGGTCCGCATTGGAGCGCGCAACCTCGTTTTCAAGCTTCGCTTGTCTGGCTGATTTGCGAAGGTTCGAGACGAG
>JANXPK010000673.1 GCA_025357355.1 Rhodobacterales bacterium | reverse complement strand
CGAGGCGACGGTGGCCGTGATCCCCTTCACTTGCGGCTCCAGCGAGTTCAGATCGGGCCCAACCGGAAACAGCACGGTGGCAATTGGCACGCCCTTGGCGATGACCTCTTCGAAGGCCCCCGCAATCCCGACCGAATCGTTCGGCGCCACGATCATCCCGGCATATTTGCCGCTGGCCAGGGCATCCTCGATCTGGCTGTACTGGGCCGCCGCGTCGAACTTGCCGTCAAAGATTTCGGTGTCATAGCCGCGCACCTTGGCTTCGGCCTGCACACCCTCATAAGTGGCCTGATTGAAGCCGTTTTGCGACGACGCGGCGAAATAGGCGATCTTCTTGGTGTCGGCAATCGCGGCTGTCGACAGCAGCGCCGCACCCAATCCCAGAACCAGTATCTTGGCAGACGTTCTCATCGTGAATTCCCCCGTGTTGTGATGTTTCTATCAGTTCGAGCGATCCGTGATGGACAACAGCCTACGATAATGCAAACTTAATGCAATAAGAAAGACGGGACCGCCGCATGGAAACCACCAGCACGTTGGGCGATCTGCCAGAGATTCCGGCGACCAGGCCGAAACCGCAACGCGGGGCCATTCAGGTCTACGACACCCTGCGGGACGACATCCTGTGGCTGCGCATCGCCCCCGGCAGCGCCATCGACGAAGTGGCGCTTGCCCGTCGCTTCGAAATATCGCGCACGCCCATCCGTGAGGCGCTGATGCTTCTGGCAGGCGACAGTCTGGTGGTGTTCCTGCCCAACCGCACCTCGATCGTGCCGCCGTTGTCACTGCACAACATGGGCGAATACATGGACATGTACCTGTTGCTGTCGCGGGCCGTGGTGCGCGGCATGATCCTGAAATTTCACCCGAAAAATGGCGTCGAGCTCAAATCCCGCCTGACCGACCTGATTGACCACCTTGAATCCGAACCGGGCGAGCCTGCGCTGCGGGCCGAACTGGCCTTGCGCCATCACCTGGGCGATCTGGCCAGCAACACCTTCCAGAACCGGTTCTATCGCCAGATTCTGGATATGGGGATCCGCTCCAAGATCCTGCATTTCTTTCCGAACTCCAAACCGGCCGACCTCGCCGCGATGCGCCTGAGCTGGCAATTGCTGGTGGACGCCATCCTGCGCAGCGACGCGACGGCAGCAGACCAGATTGTGACCGACATGCTTCTGGCCGAAAACGAGGTCATCTTGCGGTCATTGCACCCAAAGTTCGGCGCCGACCTTGCCCTGACCTCCCACAACTCTGCCAAGGAACCCTGACATGATGGACATCTTTGCCGAACGCCGCCAAAGGCTTGCCCAGATCGCCAAGGCGCAGGGGCTGGGGGCCATTGCCCTCGTGCCCGGCGCCAACTTCTCCTACGTCTCCGGCCTGCACTTTCATCTGATGGAACGGCCGACCCTGCTTTTTGTCTCGGCCGACAACCATCTCGTCGCGATCATCCCGGAACTGGAGCGGGAAAAGTGGTCGCAGGCCTTCCCCAAGGCGCAAACCTTCTACTGGCAGGACAGCGACGGCTATCAGGATGCCTTTGCCGCCGCCGCCGAAGCGTTGGCAGGCCAACAGATCGGGGTCGAGGGCATGCGGATGCGGGTGTTCGAGGGCGACACGCTGCGCCGCCATTTCCAGCAAGGCGCCATCGTCGATGCCGAACCGCAGCTGATCGACCTGCGCCTGTCCAAGTCTGCCGCCGAAATCGCCAGCCTGCAACGCGCCATCGACATCAGCGAGACCGCCCTGGCCGAGACCATTGCGCAAGTCAAGGCCGGGATGCGCGAGCGTGACATCCTGAACATCCTCAAGGCGCGCATGCTTGCGGGCGGCGCCGATGGCTTTGCCTTTGACCCCATCGTGTTGGCGGGCGGCAACGCCGCCAACCCGCACGGCGTGCCCGGCGATGCGGTCCTGCAACCCGGCGACGCCCTGCTGATCGACTACGGCGCCAGCTTCGAGGGCTATAACGCCGACATAACCCGCACGTTCTTTTGCCAGCATGTCAGCGCTGAACACGCGGCAATCTACCACACCGTTCTGGCCGCCAACGAAAAGGGCAGGGCGATCGCCAACCCCGATCTGACCGCGCATGACCTTGATGTGGCGGTCACGGCGGTTCTGGCCGCCTCGCCCTTCGCCAGCCTGATCGTGCACAAGACCGGCCACGGCCTTGGTCTGGATATTCACGAGGCGCCCCAGATCATGAAGGGCAACCCCAAACGCCTGATCCCCGGCACCGTGTTCACCATCGAGCCCGGCCTTTACCGCCCCGGCGACATCGGCGTGCGCATCGAGGACAATGTGGTGACCGACGCCGGCGGCGCGCGCTCGCTGACCAGCTTTCCGCGCGAATTGACGATTGTGGGGAACGAATGACCGATCTGCAAAGCTTCATCGCCATCGCAGAATCGGGCACGCCGCAGCGAATGTTCGCGGCGTTGGAAGATTGGGTGCTGCAAGACGTTGGCGCCATCATCTTTTCGGCCTCGGTCTTTGATCTGCCAGCCCGCAAATCCCGGCGCATCTACACCAATCAACCGGCGGCCTATCCGGTGTCCGGCCTCAAGGACATCATCCCCAACGCCTGGACCGCGCAGGTTCTGGATGCACGAAAGTCATTCGTTGCCAATACGTTGGAAGAGATTGCTAAAGTGTTCCCCGACCACCCGGTCATCGGCTCGCTTGGCTGCGGCTCGGTGGTGAACATGCCGGTGTTTCTGGCGGGCCGCTTCCTGGGCACAATCAATGCCCTGCATGAGCCCGGCTATTTCACGCCCCTTCGCGTCGCCAGCCTGCACGCCCTGCGCGCGCCCGCCATGCTCGCCTTTGCTGCCTTTGCGGCCGAACCTGCCTGAACAAGGCGCCCCGGCCAGACCACGGCCCCCACAAGTCTGCGTGATCGGGCATGGACTTTGCCCAAAGTTGGACTGATCGTCCAAGCGCTTGCAAGGTAAGGTCCGTGGTCTGGTCGCTGACCCGGCCTCATTCAATGGTCAAAAAGGTCAATCCCGGAATGCAGATCACTTTCAACCGCGGCCTCATCGCCGGGGCTTTCATCTTCGCGGCCTGCCAAGGGGCTTCGGCCCAAACCGTCGATGCCAACTGGCCGAACCTGACCTGGGATCAGGTGACGGCAGAGGCAAAGGGCCAGACCGTCAAGCTGTGGCATTGGGGCGGCGATGCGAACTGGAACACATATTTCGACACCATCCTTGGCGATGCGGTCAAGGACCAGGGCGTCACCATCGACCCGGTGCTGGTCGACGACACCGCGCAGGCCGTGAACAAGGTTC
>JANXPK010000765.1 GCA_025357355.1 Rhodobacterales bacterium | reverse complement strand
CCGACCAGCCGGGCCTGGGCTTTGTGGAACCCATCGCCCTGACCGGCCCCTTTCCATCCGGCGCGCCTGCCATCTTTGCCTCGCAGGCCGCACGGCTGGGTCAACCCGTGGGCATGATCTCCGCTGTGGGCAACGATGACTTCGGCCGTCTCAACTTGGGCCGTCTGGCGGCGGATGGTGTCGATATCTCTGCCATCGCCACCGACCCCAGCCTGCCCACCGGTACCGCTTTTGTCCGCTATCGCCCGGACGGAGCACGGGATTTCGTGTTCAACATCCGCCATTCCGCCTGCGGGGCCACTGCGCTGGACGGTGCGGCGCGCGCGCTGTTGGCGGGGAGCGATCATTTGCATGTCATGGGCACCTCGCTGTTTTCGGGTAGCCTGTTGCAGGCCAATCTTGCGGCCATCGATCTGGTCAAGGCGCGGGGCGGCACCCTCTCGTTTGATCCCAACCTGCGGCCCGAGCTGCTGGGCGCACCGGGCTTGCGCGAGGCGATGCGCCGGATACTGGCGCGGTCGGACCTGTACCTGCCGAGCGGTGGCGAGTTGACCCTGCTGACCGACGCGCAGGACGCGCGCGGGGCGGTTGCCGAGATTCTGGCGCACGGAGTCCGCGCGGTGGTCCACAAGCGCGGGGCAGGGGGGGCGAGCTATCACGACGGCACGGGGAGCCTGAGCCAGCCCGGCTTTGCGGTGCGTGAGGTCGATCCCACCGGCGCGGGCGACTGTTTCGGGGCGGCATTTGTCAGCCTGTGGCTGCGGGGCGAGACGGCGGCTGCGGCGCTGCGACTGGCTGCGGCTGCGGGTGCCCATGCGGTCACGCGGCGAGGGCCGATGGAGGGGGCGGCGAGCCTGGCAGAGTTGACGGAGTTCATGGCGCGTTGACCGGGCGGTTATTCACGAAAATGGAAGTTGCAGGCCGGGACCAGAGGACCGTCTGATGAAGGCTCCGGTGGAGCCTTCATCGTTCCGATTGCCGCGGCGCGCAAGCGGCAAGGCAACATGATTGGGTCGGGTGCAGTGTTCAAGAAGGGGATGCGCACGACCGCGGGTGGAAGCGGAACGCGCACGCCCGGGGGGCGGTCGAGCGCGTCCCCGATACGCCTTGGCGCATCGGGGAAGAGAGCATAGGAAGAAGAATCGTGGTCTAGATGATCTCGCTCATCTTCACCGTGCGGCCTTCGGCGACCGATTTCAACGCGGCTTCGGCCAGGGCCAGGGCGGACAGGCCATCTTCACCCGTCGGTGTTGCCTTGGCCTTGCCCGACACGGCGGCGATGAAACCGGCGATTTCGGCGGCATAGGCCTCGGTGTAGCGGGTCATGAAGAAATCATGCAGCGGCGGGCGGGTGTAGCCGGCTTTGGTGGCGACCTCGATCATCACCGGACGCTGGTTGTCGGCGGTGGCGGCACCGAGCGAGCCGTGAACCTCGATCCGCTGGTCGTAGCCATAGGTGGCGCGGCGCGAGTTCGAGATCAGGCACATCTTGCCGGTGGCGGTTTTCAGCATGACCTGAACGCTGTCACTGTCGCCCGCCTTGCCGATGGCCGGATCGACCAGAACGGCGGCCATGGCGGAAACCTCGGACACTTCTTCACCCAGAAGGAAGCGGGCCATGTCAAAGTCATGGATGGTCATGTCGCGGAAGATACCGCCAGAGCGGGCGATATAGTCCAAGGGCGGCGCGCCGGGGTCGCGCGAGGTGATGGTGATCATTTCGATCTTGCCCAATGTGCCAGCGGTGATCGCGGCCTTGACGGCGGCGAAATGCGGGTCAAAGCGGCGGTTGAAGCCGACCATCAGCACGGCCTTGGTATCGCGCACCACCTTGAGGCAGGCTTTGACGCGGTCGAGCGACAGGTCGATCGGCTTTTCGCAGAAGATCGCTTTGCCGGCTTTGGCGAACTTTTCGATCAGGTCGGCATGGGTGTCGGTGGGGGTGCAGATCACCACGGCGTCGATGTCCTTGGCGGCCAGAATGGCCTCGATCGTGCGGACCTCGCAGCCGTATTGATCAGAGATTGCCTTGGCGACAGGCGCCATGGCATCGGCGACGGCGACCAGTTTGGCCCCGGCATCCGCAGAGATGGCCCTGGCGTGGACCTTGCCGATGCGGCCAGCCCCCAAAAGCCCGAAACGAAGTGTCATGTGGTGTCCTTTCTTCAGGCATATGCCCCTTCGGCATTGCCTTTTACGCCGGTGATGTAACTTACGATGTCATTGCCGTCGGTCTCGCCGCGCAGCACCGAAGCGACGATGCGGCCGCGGCGGAACACCACGATGCGGTCCACCAGATCGAAGACCTGGCGCAGGTTATGGCTGACCAGTATCAGCGGCACGCCGCGTTCCTTGAGGCCGCGAATGATGTTTTCGACCTGAGCGGTTTCCTGCACGCCAAGGGCGGCGGTCGGTTCGTCCATGATCACCAGTTTGGATGCAAACGCCGCCGTGCGGGCGATGGCCACGCATTGGCGCTGCCCGCCGGACATGTTGCGGATCGGGTTGTCGACGTTGGGGATCTTGACGGCGGTGGTCTTGAGCGCCTCCAGCGTGCGGTCGCGCATCGCCTTGCGGTCGAGCCAGGAGAACGGGCCCAGTTTGAACTTGAACATCTCGCGCCCCAGAAACAGGTTCGACGGCACGTCGAGGTCGTCAGCGAGCGCCAGGGTCTGGAACACCGTCTCGATCCCGGCCTCGCGCGCCTCCAGCGGGCCGGTGTGGCGGACTTCATTGCCATCAAAGAAGATCTGGCCGGCCGAGCGTTGTTCGACGCCGGTGATCTGGCGCACGAAGGTCGACTTGCCGGCACCATTGTCACCCACGACGGCGACATGCTCGCCTTCGCGCAAGGTGAAGTTGGCGTCTTCGAGCGCGTGAACGCCGCCGTAGTGCTTGGTCAGGCCGCGTGTTTCCAGAATGATATCGCTCATCTTACCCTCGCGCCCGGCGACGTTGCCGATATTGGTCCATCACCACAGCCCCGACGATGATCGCGCCCTTGACCATCTCCTGGTAGTAGGCGTCCAGCCGGATCGAGGTGAAGCCAGAGATGATCACCGAAAAGATCGCGGCCCCCAGCACCGTGCCCAGGATCGAGCCGCGCCCGCCTGACAGGCTGACGCCGCCGATGACGGCCATGGCGATGGCGTCAAGTTCGTACTGCATTCCCATGCCGGCCTGTGCTGTCAGGTTCTTGGAGGTCAGCAAAAGTGCTGCGACCGCCGCCAGAATTCCGGCGATGGAATAGACCAACACCTTGTGACGGTCGACATTGATGCCCGACATCCGCGCCGCCGCCTCGTTCGAACCGATGGCATAGCTGCGCTTGCCGTAGAGCGTGTATTTCATGACCACATGGAACAGGACCGCCAGCAGGATGAACACCACGGCCGGGTTCTGACCCTCCCACGAGATCAGGCCGAAGGTCACCTGACCAAGCCAGTCGCCGTTCGACAGTTTGGCATAGGTATCGGTCGGGAACGAGATCGGGTCGCCGTTGGTGTACCAGCTTGATACGCCGCGGGCGGAAACCATCATGCCCAGCGTCGCGATGAAGGGGGGGATCTTGGTGTAGGCGATCAAGAGGCCGTTCACCAGACCGGCGGCAAGCCCGACCAGAACGGCGACCACGATGGGGACGATCACCGGCAGATCATACATCCACGGGTAAAGTTCGTGGTTCCAGTAGCCCTTGGGATTGGGGTTGCCGTTGACCGTCATCGTCTGGGCAAAGCTCATCACGATCATGGCGGTCATGCCGACGATGGAGCCCGATGACAGATCAATGCCGCCGATGATGATGACCTGCGTCACCCCAAGGGCGATGATGCCGATCACCGCGACTTGCAACAGCATGATGTCGATGCGCTGCACGTTGAAGATCGAATTGACGTTGGCGCGCATGTTGAACAGGAACGAGTTGCCCTGAAAGCGGTTCAAAAGTTCGAAAACCACGATCATCACGATCAAGGCGAGCAGCACGTTCCATTCCGGCGCGCGGGCCTTTTTCGTGGGATCGTATTTCAAGCCGCCAAGGCCATGCGTTGGCTGCGCACTTGGTTGCGACATAGGCACCCCTCCCCGGATTTCCTGAATTCACGATGCGCCCGGCACGTTCCTTGGGCAAGGAAAATGGGGGCAACCCGCAGGCCGCCCCCAAGTGAAGGAACTGAGGATCAGTTCTTCTTCATGTAGTCCTTCATGTTCGCCGGGGTCACCAGCTGGAAGGGGATATAGACCTTCTTGTCCAGCTTGGTGCCAGCCGCCAGCTTGACAGCCGCATCCTGGAACACGGTCACGTCCTGATCGCCAGCCGCCATCGCAGCCAGCGCGTCCTGCGTCGCGTCAACACCGCCGACGATGACGGTCTTCATGTCGATCTTGGCGGCTTTCATCGCCTGAATCGCACCGATCGCAGATTCGTCGTTGTTGGCGATGACCGCGTCAAACGGCTTGCCGGTCGACAGCCAGTTGGTCATCAGCGTCTGCGCTTCGTCACGCGACCAGTTGGCGGTCTGCTCGTCGATGATGTTGAGCTTTACGCCGCAATCCGGGCCAGCCATCACTTCGTGGATGTCCTTG
>JANXPK010000653.1 GCA_025357355.1 Rhodobacterales bacterium | reverse complement strand
TAACAACGTGCCAGCGCTGCTTTCGTCCGGTTTGACCACGTTCTCGTCCGCCACGCTTTTCGGCACCTTCAGCTTCCGCTTTGATTGCGCTTGAGAATTCAGCTTCTTGGAAATGGTCAGAAGAGCAGCCACCCAGCGCCGCCACGCGTTTGATCGCACGACCCCGGCTCGGATGCAGACCTGCCGCCAGCGCATGCCGTCCGCCCGAAGCCAGACGATCCGCGCATCCGCGGGGTCGATCAGCATCAGCCAGTCAAAGCATTCCTCCATCCGGGTGATGGCGGCAGCGCTTGGGATCGCCCGCATCGGGGCTTCGGGGGTGTAGCCGTAGGCGTGCTTGGCATCATGCACGACGGCGGGCCAGTCCGAGCTGTAGCCACGGGGGCGGTCCTTCTCGGGAAGACGGCGCAGGACGTACGCTGCTTCCTCGAAGCGATCCTCGATGTCGCGGGGGCTCAGGGTCATTCGGTTCTCCATCGGGGTTCAATAAATCTGGCGGGCGCGCAGCGTGGACTCGGTAACGAGCCCGGCAGCCAACAGTGCCGCGCGCTTCGACGTGGACACGGCGCTGGGCGGGACGTAGCGGCCGGAGTTGATCCAGTCTGCCGTCATGACCAGAAGTTCGTAGGAGGTGGGCGTGGGCACAGATTCCGGTTCCCCAGCCCCTTTCGGCTTTGCCTCGGCCGTCCGTTGGGCATGCCGTTTCGCGATCGCCGCGGTGAAATACGCCCATGTCCTGATCAGGTTGTCGCGCTTGCGCAGGGTGCGAGACTGCAGCACCGGCAAGATGTCGGCGTCGAGGTCATACCCCGCTGCCAGCCAGCCATCGATCACCGGCCCTGTTGCCCCGATCACGGCCCTTGCCTCATAGCTAAGGCCCTCACCGCAGGCTGCCAGGCACGCGGTTTCGGGGGCTGCCCTCGTGTGTGCGTCATGCGTGCCCGTGCGTGCGCTACACGCGGTAGTAGTTTCTTTCTTTCTTACTAAGTTAGTGTCCAGAATCCGGAGATGGCTTTGTTCGGAATCTGGACATGGCTTTGAGTGTTTTTGGTCAAAATCTGGACATGGCTTTGCGGGCGTTTGGACAAAATCCGGAGATGGCTTTTGCGGGTTCCGCTGCCCTAAAACCTGGCCCTGCTTTTGGGCGAAATCGGCCTCGAAACCGAGAACGTAGCGGGTCGATTTCCACTGCCGTGGGCCTTGGCCTGGCCGCCTTTGCCTGCGGATCAGGCCCGCGTCCTCCAGCCTGCGAAGCCGCGTGTTCAGCGAGGCGCGCGAGATTTCGGCATCGGCGATCAGGTGGTCCTGCGACGGAAAGCAGCCCCAACCCGGGGTGTGCCGGTCGCAGAGATGCCAGAGCACCAGCTTGGCTGCGGGCAGCAAGCCGCGCTGCAGGATCGCCCAATCTGTTGCCAGTTCGCTCATCGCGCGGCCGTCACAGTCTGGCCCTGGGCAAGGGCATGCATTTGGGCGATGCCCTTTTTGCCATCAGCTTGGCGCATCGTGTCCGAGCGGGGCCGGGGCCAATAGACCTGCCTGCGCATGTTCTGCTCGCGCGAGGTGTCAGCGATCACCGCGGCGATCGTCGTGGCGCCGGAGGGGCAGGTGGTGTGTACCATGATCACACCCCCTCAGCGCCGACCGGCAACGGCACGACTCGCCCCCTGCTTGCGGGCCTCCTGATCGCGGAGCCAGTCTCGGACCGCCTCCATCCGGTAGAGCACCTTGCGCCCCACACGAACGCAGGGTGGCCCCACCCGACGGGTTTCCCAGCGCTGCAGGGTATCGACCGACAGTGTCAGTTCGCGGGCGAGGTCGCTGCGGTTGAGCCAGCCGGCGAGCAGGCCGGTGTCCACCTCGGGCGCAGCGTCCGGTTCGTTCAAGTCAATGATTTTCATGTCTTTCCTCATCCTCTGGCGGCCTGGAGCGGCGCGGCCAAGTCAGTGACGGCAGACAAGCACAGACATCGGACCGGGGAAGAGGCGGAAACCGGCAGAAACAAACCGGCAATTAATCCGGGTTGAATGCGGTTGAATGCGGTCGAATGCGGCCTCGTGCCGATCAGAGTCTGAGGTATTCGGGTCC
>JANXPK010000759.1 GCA_025357355.1 Rhodobacterales bacterium | reverse complement strand
GGCGATGTCTTTGCCAACCGCGCGCCGGACCCGGTATTGCAGCAGGTCGAGGATTTTGGCGATGGTACGGTGTCGGCGAACGATTGCTTTCGCCCGGTAAGCCGCTATTTCGACCGGATTGCCCGGCCCGAGCAGATCATGACCGCGCTGCCGCGTGCGTTGCGGGTGATGACGGACCCTGCGACCTGCGGCCCGGTGACGCTGGCCTTTTGTCAGGACGTGCAGGCCGAGGCGTTCGACTACCCAGCGGAATTTTTCTCGCCCAAGGTCTGGCGCTTCCGCAGACCGGAGCCCGATGCCGGTGATCTGGCCGAGGTGATCCGCCTGATCAAGGCGGCAAAGTCGCCGGTAATCGTGGCGGGCGGTGGGGTGATCTATTCCGGGGCCGAGGCGGAGTTGGCGGCCTTTGCCCTTGCGCACAACATTCCGGTGGTCGAGACGCAGGGCGGCAAGTCGGCGCTGGACTTTGACCACACGCTGAATTTTGGACCTGTGGGGGTGACGGGGTCAGCTTCGGCCAATATAGTGTGCGAGGCGGCCGATCTGGTGATCGGCGTTGGCACGCGGTTTCAAGACTTCACGACTGGGTCGTGGTCGCTGTTCAAGAACCCCAAGCGGCGGATCCTGTCGATCAACGTGCAAGGCTATGATGCGGCCAAGCATGGGGCAGCGCAGTTGATTTGCGATGCGAAGATCGCGCTGCAAGTCCTTGGCAGGTCGTTGGGAAGCCAGAAATTCGCCGCCGATGGCAGGCTGCGGACCGAATGGTTTGCCGCGACGGCGGCGGTGAAGGCGGTCCCGGCTGCGGGCAACGCGTTGCCGACCGATGCGCAGGTCATCGGGGCGGTGCAGCGGTCGGCGTCAAAGGCGACGGTCGTCATGGGCGCTGCGGGCACCATGCCGGGCGAATTGCACAAGATCTGGGATGCGGCGGCGGGCGGCTATCACATGGAATACGGCTATTCCTGCATGGGTTATGAGATTGCGGGCGCCCTGGGTATCAAGATGGCGCGGCTCTCCGCCGACGTGATCTGCATGGTGGGCGATGGCAGCTACATGATGGCCAATTCCGAGCTGGCGACGGCGGTGATGATGGGGCTGCCTTTTACGGTCGTGGTGACCGACAACCGGGGATATGGCTGCATCAACCGGCTGCAGGCGGGTACTGGCGGCGCTGCGTTCAACAACATGCTCGACGACAGCTATCACGTCAACGCCGCCCAGATCGACTTTGTCGCCCATGCCCGGTCGATGGGCGCCAAGGCAGTCAAGGCTGCGACGATTGGCGAGCTGGAGGCGGCACTGGCTGCGGCCAAGACCTCGGCGATCCCGGTGGTCATCGTGATTGACACCGATCCCGCACCCTCGACCGAGGCGGGCGGGACCTGGTGGGATGTCGCGGTGCCCGAGGTGTCGGTGCGCGGCGAGGTCAAGGCGGCACGGGCGGCGTATGTGGCCGGAATGGCGCAACAGCGCACGGATTGAGCGGGCAGACCGGGGGGCCAGCCCCCCGGACCCCCCGGGATATTTATGAAAAGATGAATGGGGGTAGATGATGGGCAAGCTGCTGATCAAGCCGCGCGGGGACCATGGCAAGGTCCATGACATCACGCCGCAAAACGCCGGCTGGGGCTATGTCGGCTTTGGCCTTTACCGCCTGAAAGCGGGTGAACGGGCAGCGGAGGTCACTGGCGACCGCGAGGTCATTCTGGTGCTGGTCGAAGGCAAGGCAGAGGTCACGGCAGCGGGGCGGGACTGGGGCGTGCTGGGCGAGCGGATGGATGTGTTCGAAAAGACGCCGCCGCATTGTCTATATGTTCCGAATGGCAGCGAATGGTCGGCGGTGGCCACCACCGATTGCACGATCGCGGTCTGTACGGCACCGGGCAACGGCGGGCATCAGGCACAGCGGCTCGGGCCGGCGGGGATCATGCTGACCCAGCGCGG
>JANXPK010000616.1 GCA_025357355.1 Rhodobacterales bacterium | reverse complement strand
CTACGACTTTGCCATGACCACGATCCTTGACCGCATCAAATCCTACAAACTCGAAGAAGTTGCCGCCCGCAAAGCCGCGCGGCCCCTTGCCCGTATCGAGGAAGACGCCCTGCACGCCCCGCCGCCCCGCGGCTTTGCCCGTGCCCTGTCCGAGGCTGCGACGACCGGCTACGGCCTGATCGCCGAGATCAAGAAAGCCTCGCCCTCCCGCGGCCTGATCCGCGCCGATTTCGACCCGCCCGCCCTTGCCCGCGCCTACGAAGCCGGTGGCGCCACCGGCCTGTCGATCCTGACCGACACACCGTCCTTTCAGGGCACAGACGCCTTCCTGACCCAGGCGCACCAGGCCACCAAACTGCCCTGCCTGCGCAAGGATTTCCTCTACGACCCCTACCAGGTCGCCGAGGCCCGCGCCCTGCATGCCGACTGCATCCTCATCATCATGGCCTCTGTCTCCGACGCCCAGGCCGCCGAACTGGAGGCCGCCGCAACCCAATACGGCATGGACGCCCTGATCGAGGTGCACGACCGCGCCGAACTGGACCGCGCCACGCTGCTGAAATCACCGATGATCGGCATCAATAACCGCAACCTCCATTCCTTTGAGGTCACGCTCGACACCACCCGCCAGCTTGCCCGCTTTGTCCCCGAGGGCCGCCTCATCGTCTCCGAATCCGGTCTTTACACCCCTGCCGACCTCGCCGAACTGGCCCGTTACGGCGCCCGCTGTTTCCTGATCGGCGAAAGCCTGATGCGGCAAGCCGACGTGACGGCGGCGACCAAAGCCATCCTCGCCAAACCCCTCACCTCGCAGGGCGGCACATGAGCCCTCCCAAATCCGGCCTCAGCCATTTCGATGATCAGGGCCACGCCCATATGGTCGATGTCTCGGGCAAACCCGTAACCGACCGCATCGCCGTGGCCGAGGGTGTGGTCCGCATGTCGCCCGCAACCCTGGCCCTCATCACTGAAGGCCGCGCCCAGAAGGGCGACGTCCTTGGGGTCGCCCGCCTCGCTGGGATCATGGCCGCCAAAAAGACCGCCGACCTGATCCCGCTTTGCCACCCCCTGCCCCTGACCCGCGTCGCCCTTGACCTTGTCCCCGACCCCGCCCTGCCCGGTGTCCGCATCACCGCCACCGTCAAAACCTCCGGCCTGACCGGCGTCGAGATGGAGGCGCTGACGGCGGTATCCGTCGCCTGCCTGACCGTCTATGACATGCTCAAGGCCGTGCAAAAATCCATGCAGATCGACGGCATCCGCCTCCTCCTGAAAGATGGCGGCAAGTCCGGCCTCTACGAGGTGTGACGATGCTGACCGTCGAACAGGCCCTCGCCCAATGCCTCGCCCTCGTCACGCCGCTGCCCACGGAGCCCGTTGCTTTGCGCCACGCCCATGGCCGCATGATGCCCGGTCCCGCCGTCGCCCGCCGGGACCAGCCGCCCTTTGCGGCCTCGGCGATGGACGGCTATGCTGTCGCGGGCGATGCTACCCAAGGCGCCCGCTACCCCGTGGTGGGCGAAGCCGGGGCCGGTCATGCTTTTGAAGGCCAGCTTGCCCCCGGCACCTGCATCCGCATCTTTACCGGCGCGCCGGTCCCGCCCGGCGCCACCCGTGTCATCATTCAGGAAGACGTCGACCGCGAAGGTGACCACATCTCCGTCAAACCCGGTGCGGATGCAGCGTCCCATATCCGCGCGGCAGGACAGGATTTCCGCGCCGGTGATGCCTTGCCTTCGCGCCGCCTGTCCGCCCACGACCTCGCCCTGCTCGCCGCAATGAACCTGCCCGAGGTCACCGTCACCCGCCGCCCCGTCGTCGCCCTCATCGCCACTGGCGACGAGTTGGTGATGCCCGGCGAGACGCCCTCGCCGTCGCAGATCATCGCCTCCAACACCTTCGCCCTCGCCGCGCTGATCGAGGCCGACGGCGGCGTGGCCCGTCTGCTGCCCATCGCCCGCGACACCAAGGCCGATCTGCGCACCGTCCTGACCATGGCTGCGGGCGTCGATCTGATCGTCACCATCGGCGGCGCCTCGGTCGGC
>JANXPK010000530.1 GCA_025357355.1 Rhodobacterales bacterium | reverse complement strand
CCTAACCAAGGCCGCCGGGAAGGGTGCGTCTTCGGGCCAGGCCGAAGAGTTGCGCAAGAGCTTCCAGATCCACCAATCCGATTCATCTTCTTGCCCGGTGACAAGCGAAGCGCCGGGCATTGCCGGACCGCCCCCCTCGGGCGGGCATTCCGCTCCGTCGTCAAAAGCCTCACCGGTTGGGGGTCGTAACCATAAAGCTTCGACCGTAACCGATGGATGCCCACCCGGCGGTCGGGCATTGCCCTGTGACATTTCTGGTGGAGAGGATGTACGGTCCCGCCCTAACGCGCGGTCGCGAGGCGGGCTTGCAGGCGGGGGAAGGCGCGGTAGAGGGCGATGCCGCGGGCGAGGTTCATCAGCATCAGGGCGGCCCAGAGGCCGTGGTTGCCGAGAAGTGGGACCAGCAGGAGAAGGGCGGGCAGGTAGACGGCCAGCACTTGCAGGGCGGCGCGGACCATGGCGCCGGTCATCAGGGCGCCGATGAAGATGCCGTCATAGATCCAGCAGGCGGCGCTGATCAGGGGCGAGGCGATCAACCAGGGCAGGAAGCTGCGGGCGGTTGCCTGCACCGATGGGGCGGTGGTCATCACGTCGATCAGCACCGGGCCGAACAGGGCGAAGCCAAGGGCGAGCAGCGCGGCGCCGCCATAGCCCCATTGCATGCAGATGCGAGCGGCTTGGCGAAGGGCGGCGGGGGAGCCTTGACCGAAGGCCTGCCCGACCAGGGTTTCGGCGGCGAAGGCGAAACCGTCGAGAGCAAAGGCCATGATCGACAGGAACTGCAACAGGATCTGGTTGGCGGCCAGGGTGTCATCGCCGAAGCGCGCACCCAGAAAGACGAAGGTGGTGAACGACAGTTGCAGGATCACCGAGCGCAGCATGATGTTGCCACTGGCGGTGAACATCGCTCTGAGGGCATGACGATCGCGCAGGCGGGCAAGGGCAGGTTTGAGCACGGCACCAAAGGCATCGCGGGCGAGGAACAGGCCAAGGGCGAGGCCGGTCCACTCGGCCAGAAGTGTAGCCGAGGCGACGCCGGGGACACCCCAGTGCAGGTGGAGCACGAACCACAGGTCCAGCACGATGTTCAACCCATTCTGCCAGATTTGCAGGATCAGGACGGCGCGGGTGCGTTCGACCCCGATGAGCCAGCCGGTTAGCGCGTAGATGCCGAGGGTGGCCGGTGCGCCCCAGATGCGGATGGACAGGTAAAGGCGTGACAGGTTTTCAACCTCTGCCGAGGCGGGGGCGATGTTGAAGGCAAGGGTAAAGAACAGGGCTTGCAGGGCGACCAGCGTCAGACCCATGGCAAGGGCGATCAGCAGGGCGCGCAGAAGGGTGGCCGAGCGTTCGGCGTTGTCTTGCGCGCCGTGGGCCTGGGCGGCAAGGCCAGAGGTGCTCATGCGCAGGAAACCGAAGGCCCAGTAGAGGGTGGCGAGGATGACAGAGCCAAGGCCGACGGCGCCGATGGGGGCGGCAAGGCCAAGCTGGCCGACAACGGCGGTATCGACGGCCCCCAAGAGCGGGATGGTGGCGTTCGACAGCACGATGGGGATCGCGATGCGGAAGACGCGGGAGTGGGTGAGGTCAGACATCGGGCCGTGCGGTCATTCTGCCGGGGCGCCGGGTGGCGGGGGCATCAGGAAGTGCGCCGAAGCGAGGGCAAAGGGGCGGGCGCGGTTGTCTTGCCAGGCCTCGACCTGAACCGAGGCATAGCGGCGGCCGGAACGGTTGACGCGGGCGCGGGCATAGGCATCGCGCGGCAGGCCGGTGCGCAGGAAATCGACGGTGAAGTCGATGGTCTTGGGCATGGCGGGGAAAGTGTCCATATTGGCGCGCCCGGCCTCCATGTCTTCCCACAGGGTCGTCCAGGCCAGCTCGATTATCGCCGTCACCTCAAGAAACGCCGCCGTGGCCCCGCCGTGCAGGGCGGGCAGCGTCGGATTGCCGATCAGCTTGTCGTCGAAGGGCAGGATGGCGGTCAGCTCATCGCCGCGACGGTCGAACTGGATGCCAAGAAACTGGATATAGGGCACGCCGCCGGACAGCCATTGCAGGGCGGCCTCGCGCCGGGATTTCACCACGTGAACGGGTTCGGGGCGCGGTCTCATGGCGGTTTTCTCATGTCGGGGGCCGCTCCAGCGTGAAGGCGCCGGTGCCGGTGGCGACGGGGCGGCTGACGTCGTCATCAGTTGCGGTGACGCGGATGAAGGCCACCGAGCGGGTGACATGGTAGCATTCGGCGCGGGCGGTGATGCGTTGGCCGGGGCTCGCCGGGCGCATGTAGTCGATGCGCAGGTCCAGCGTGGCGGTCGAGGCCGGGGCAGCAGGGTGCGACATGACCGAGGCGCCCGAGGCAGTATCCATCAGCGCCGAGATCGCCCCGCCATGCAGGACGCCGGTCGCCGGATCGCCGATAAAGCGGGGGTCGTAGTCCATGGTGACGACAGCAACGCCGTCGCCCATTTCGGTCAGGTGCATGCCCAAGGCGCGGGCATGGGGCAGGGCTTGCATGAACTGGCGGGCGAGGTGCAGACGGTCGGTCATGGCGGCTCCTTGGCGGCCATATTCGCAGGTGCGCGGGCAGGCGCAAGGGCGGCTTGGTGGTTATTGCGCGGGGACTTGCTTGCCCTTAGGTTGAGCCAAGGAGTGTGCCATGACCGAAGTTCGGCTGAGCTTCAAGGAGATGTGCGCCAAGTTCGACGCAACACCGCGAACCTTGCGCTACTACGAGTATATCGAGCTTTTGGACCCCGAAAAGGACGGACGCGCCCGGTTCTATGGCGCGCGCGAAGTGGCACGGATGACGCTGATCCTGCGGGGGCGGCGGTTTGGCTTCTCGCTGGAGGAAATCCGGCAATGGCTGCTGTTGTATGACCAGAAGGGCACGCAGCAGCAAATGGCGGTCTGGGTCGCGCTGGCCAACCGGCAGCTTGAGGTTCTGGAACGGCAGCGTTCGCAACTGGACGGGACCATTGCCGATCTGCGGGCGTTGCGAGACAAGGCTGCGGGATAGCTGGACTGCCCTGTGGTAACGGCCAGTTCTGGCCCGCTCACCATGCTGTGACGGACTGTGTCCGGATTGGCAATTGTGCGCGGCTGTGCCGGGGCTTACCTGTTGATCCGGCGCATCACGTTTTGGCAGGTGAATGGCGCCGGATCGATGCAGTAAGAAGGAGGGCTTTGTCATGCTCCGTCTTTTGTCGGCACTTGCGCTTGCCGGTCTTGTCGCAGGATGTGATGTTTATCCAGTCGTGCCGGCCGCAACTGTTGTCGCGGTTCGTCCGGTCGGCGTGGCACCGGGGCCGGGCTATGGTTGGCGATTCCGGGCGCATTATGGCTGGGGCTGGTATCATCCGCGCTACGGCTGGTATGGCCGCTTCTACTGAGGTCTTGCGGCGGGGTCATGGCGACTGACGCAACGTTACGGTTACGTTAACGTAAAGTGCGCTACACTGTTGCACCGGGTTGCCTCATCAGGGGGCGCCAACCCCGATGTGATGAGTTCTGCATGACCGACGAAACCCTGACCATACGCCTGATGTGCGAACAATTTGCCGTGACCCCCCGAACCTTGCGGTTTTACGAGGCCAAGGAACTGCTGTTCCCACTGCGCAAGGGCCATGCACGGCTGTTCACCCGGGCCGACCGCGCCCGCATGACGCTGATCCTGCGCGGCAAGCGCTTTGGCTTTTCGCTGGAGGATATTCGTCAGCTTCTGGACATGTACGACCCGGGTGGCAGCAACGAGGCGCAACTGACACGCACCTTCGAACTGGCCCAGAAGCGATTGCATCAGATGGAGGCGCAGCGCGCCGAACTGGACATCGCCATTACCGATTTGAACCTGCAACTGGCCGAAGGGGCGCGGTTGATTGCGGCCTTTCGCAGCGCCGCCACATAGAAAGGACCGATGATGAGCTATGTCGCCCCAATCAAGGACATGCAGTTCCTGTTGCATCAGGTCTTGCGAATCTCGACCCAGGACATCCCTGGATACGGCGATCTGGACGAAGGGTTCACCGGGGCCGTGCTGGAGGAAGCGGGCAAGATCGCGTCCGAGGTGCTGGCGCCGCTGAACGCGGTTGGCGACCATGAGGGCTGCGTATTGGAAAACGGCGTGGTCCGCACGCCCAAAGGCTTCAAGGCGGCCTTTGATGCGTTGCGGGATGGCGGCTGGACGGCGCTGGACTGCGCGGCGGAGTTTGGCGGGCAGGGTCTGCCCTACCTGATCCATTCGGTGGTAAACGAGGCGCTGGTGTCGTCGAATATGGCGCTGAACATGTATCTGGGCCTGACCCATGGTGCCTATTCGGCGATTGCGGTGCACGGCTCGGCGGCGCAGCAGGCGACCTATCTGCCCAAGCTCGCCTCATGCCAGTGGACCGGCACGATGAACCTGACCGAGCCGCATTGCGGCACTGATCTGGGATTGATGCGCACCCGCGCCGAACCGCAGGCCGATGGCAGCTACAAGATCACCGGGACCAAGATCTTCATCTCGGCCGGTGAGCACGACATGGCGGAAAACATCGTCCATCTGGTGCTGGCCAAGGCACCTGGGGGCGGCGAGGGCACCAAGGGCATCTCGCTGTTCATCGTGCCGAAGTTTCTGCCGAGCGGCAACGGGTTGGGGGCGCGCAACGCCCTGTCCTGCGGCAAGGTCGAGGAAAAGATGGGGATTCACGGCAATTCGACCTGCGTGATGAACTATGACGGGGCCGAGGGCTACCTGATCGGCGAGTTGCACAAGGGCATGCGCGCCATGTTCACCATGATGAACGAAGCGCGGCTGGGGGTGGGCTTGCAGGGCTATGCGGTGGCGGAGGCGGCGTATCAGAACGCTGTGGCCTATGCCAAGGACCGGTTGCAGGGGCGGGATATTACCGGGGCGCAGAACCCCACGGGTCCGGCTGATCCGCTGATCGTGCATCCGGATATTCGCCGGTCGCTGATGGATCAGAAAAGTTTCGTCGAAGGGGCGCGGGCGCTGACCTATTGGGGCGCGTCGCTGATTGACCGCTCTG
>JANXPK010000519.1 GCA_025357355.1 Rhodobacterales bacterium | reverse complement strand
GGAAATCAGTGTAGCCGACGACGGTGACGCCATTGCCGCTGACGATCTTCTGATCCGGCACCGTCAGATCACAGTTGCCGCCGCGCTCTGCCGCAAGGTCAATGACGACCGAACCGGGCTTCATTTCCGCCACCATATCGGCCAGCCACAACTTCGGCGCAGGACGTCCGGGGATCAGCGCGGTGGTAATGACAATGTCCATTTCCGGCGCCAGTTCCCGGAACTTCGCCAGTTGCTTTTCGCGGAACTCAGGGCTGGAAGGCGCCGCGTAGCCCCCCGTCGCCGCCCCGTCCTGCCCCGCCTCGAATTCCAGAAACACGAACGACGCGCCCATGCTTTCGATCTGCTCGGCCACCTCGGGCCGCACATCGAAGGCATGGACGATGGCGCCCAGCGACACCGCCGTCCCGATTGCTGCCAGACCGGCCACACCGGCGCCGATCACCAGAACCTTGGCCGGTGGCACCTTGCCTGCCGCCGTCACCTGTCCGGTGAAGAACCGCCCGAAGTTGTTGCCCGCCTCGATCACCGCCCGGTAGCCTGCGATATTGGCCATCGACGACAGCGCGTCCATCTTCTGCGCCCGGCTGATGCGCGGCACCATATCCATGGCGATCACCGTCGCCCCGCGGGTCTTGGCAATCTCCAGCAATTCCGGGTTCTGCGCCGGCCAAAAGAAACTGATCAGCGTCTGGCCCGACCGCAACGCTTCGGCCTCAGCCTTCTCGGGTCCACGCACCTTGACCAGCACATCCGCCGCAGCTACCACCGCCGCCGCATTGGCCAGCACTTCGACCCCGGCCTTGGCATAAAGCGCGTCCGAAAACCCCGCCTTCGCACCCGCACCCGACTGAATGCAGCAGCTGTGCCCCAGCTTGCCCACGGCCTGCGCCGAATCCGGCGTCATCGCGACCCGGTTTTCGCCCGGGAAAATCTCTGAAAGTGCTCCGATTTTCACTGTCGGCCCTCCACAACGTTTGGCACGCGACGCAGCGCTGCAACGCCGCAAGCCATAGCATCGCGACCGTCGAATTCAACGTCATAATGATCCGGGGCGGGAAAAGCCATTTACGACCCTGCCCGCCCCGGTCCTGTCCTACATCGGCATGATTTCGGCAATTTCGACCGAGCCGCTGTCATCTGTGGCCATCGGGCAGCCTTTAGCCATCTCAACAGCGGCGGCCATGTCAGCGGCCTCGACGATGGAATAGCCCGAGGTCGGGTTGGCCCCGCCATCTTCGCGCACGCCGTCCAGGGCGACCGTAAAGGATTTGCCGACCGGCGCACCGGGCGAAACCAGCGCCTTGCCCAGCGATCCCATCCAATCGGTCCATTCCTTCATCGAGGCGGCGCCTGCCTCGGGCGTCTCGGGCATGGTGCCCCCATGATAGACGAACAGAAACTGTGTCATGACATTCTCCCCAGGCGAGCCGCCGCACCCCGATGGCGCAGACCGGCCCGCCGCCGTCACCTTGCATCCGCATCGCAACAGAACCAAGACGCCCCCCTTGCCCAGACCTGCCGCAAGCGGCACTGTGCCGCAAAGGAGACCGCAATGACCTCTGACTTCGCCGCCACCAAGCACCTGTTCGATCTGCCGCCCGGCATCACCTATCTCGATGGCAACTCGCTTGGCCCTCTGCCGCACGCCACCGCCGCCCGCGTGGCGCGCACTGTGACGGAAGAGTGGGGCCAGATGCTGATCACCGGCTGGAACCGTGCCGGCTGGATGGACCAGCCCACCCGCATCGGCGACCGCATCGCCCGTCTGATCGGGGCCGAAGCGGGGCATGTGGTGATGGGCGACACGCTGTCGATCAAGGTCTATCAGGCGCTCGCCTCCTGTCTCGAACTCAACCACGGCCGCCGGGTCATCCTGTCGGACAGCGGCAACTTCCCCTCTGACCTTTACATGGCGCAGGGCCTCTGCCGCACCCTCGGCCCCGAATACAGCCTCAAGGTCGTCGCACCCGAAGACGTGGCTGGCGCCATCGACGACAGCATTGCCGTCACCCTGATCACCGAGGTCGACTACCGCACCGGCCGCAAGCACGACATGCAGGCCCTCACCGCCCGCGCCCATGCCAAAGGCGCCCTGACGATCTGGGACCTCGCCCACTCCGCTGGCGCCCTGCCGGTGGACCTCAAGGGCTGTCACGTCGATTTCGCCGTCGGCTGCACCTACAAATACCTCAATTCCGGCCCCGGCGGCCCGGCTTTCATCTATGTGGCCCCGCGCCTTGCCGCCAAGGCCCGCCCGGCCCTGTCCGGTTGGCTTGGGCACGAGGCCCCGTTCGCCTTCGATCAGGACTACCGCCCCGGCGCCGGGATCGAGCGGATGCGCGTCGGCACCCCGCCCATCCTGCAACTCGCCGCCCTCGAATCCGCCCTCGACATCTGGGACATGGTGGACCTGCAAGACCTGCGCATGGCCTCCCTCGCCCTTACCGACCAGTTCATCGCGGGGGTAGAGGCTGCCTGTCCCACCCTGACCCTCGTCACCCCGCGCACCCATTCCGAACGCGGCAGCCAGGTCTCCTTCGCCCACCCCGAAGGCTACGCGATCATGCAGGCCTTGATCGCAAATGGCGTCATCGGCGACTTTCGCGCCCCCGACATCCTGCGCTTCGGCTTCACGCCGCTTTACATCGATAGCGCTGACGTCGCACGCGCCACCCAGATTCTGACCGGCATCATGGCTCGGAACCTGTGGGACCGACCCGAATTCAAACGTCGCGCCAAAGTGACATGACAACGATCCGCCGTTTCAACCCATCCGACGCTCAAGCCACCCGCGATGTCTTCGTGGCTGCCGTGCGGATCGGGGCGGCAGGGCGCTACACGGCGGCTGAACTGCTGGAATGGCTTCCCGACCCGGCAATGCCCGATGATTGGGGCGACTGGCTGGCCGAACACCTGACCTTTGTGGCCGAGGACGGCCTGCTGACCGGCTTCATGATGCTGGAACGTTCGGGCTATCTGAACATGGCCTTCGTTCTGCCCGGTCAAATGGGCAAAGGAACCGCCGACGCGCTCTACGCCGCCCTTCTGGCCGAGGCCCGTACTTTGGCGCCGATCCGGCTGACCACACTTGCCAGCCGTTATTCCCAAAGCTTCCTTGCCCGCCACGGCTGGCAGATGGCGCCCGACATCACCGGGATTGCAGAGCTTGATCCCAACCAGGGTCCGCACGACACGCCGATGAACCGCCCGATGGCCTTGAGGTTGCCATGAAACTTGCGATTGTCCTTGCGCTTTCACTTGGCCTTCCCGCGATGGCCGACACGGCGGCCGACCGCTTTGCCGCCAAACGCGGGTTCTCGACCGACATCTGGGTTGAATGGCACAGCACCGACGACATGGTCCACACGCCGGGATTCCTTGACGTCTATCCCGATTACCCGCGCCACATGCCTGCAGGCACCTTCGCCCGGCTGCACGCGCAGGGCTTTGACACCGTTCGCATCGCAGCCGACGCCTCACCTCTGCTGGCCCTCGCCGGAACCGCCCGCGAAGAGGGCCTGCTGGCCAACCTGCGCCAGCGCGTGGTTGCGGCGCAGTCCGCCGGGTTGAAGGTGATCCTTGATCTGCACACTTATCCCCACGCGGGCGAAGTTGGCGATATCGACGCCATTCTGGCCAGCCCCGCCAAGTTCACGGACTACCTCACCATGCTGGGCAAAGTCGCCAAGCGGATTGCCGACCTTGACCCTGCCACGACGGCGCTGGAACTGATGAACGAACCGACGCAGGATTGCGCCGCAATCTATTCCGGCCCCGCGTCCTCGGCCTGGCCCACCCAACTGAAGCGACTGCACGATGCGGCGCGGGCGGCGGCTCCGGCCTTGCCCCTGGTTCTGTCCGGCGCCTGCTGGGGCGGCTCCAAGGGCCTGTCGGTCCTCGACCCCGCCACTATTGGCGACGACAATGTGATCTGGAGCTTTCATACCTATGACCCCTTCAGTTTCACCCATCAGGGCGCCAGCTGGACCAATTCGCCGCTGATGTTCGTCCAGGGTCTGCCCTACCCACCCGACCGATTGAGCGATGCCGAGGCGACCACCGTCATCACAGACGCCCTCGCCCGCGCCCATGCCGCCACAGGCCCCATCGCCGCCGCCACCACCCGCGCCGATCTGCGCCAGATCGTCTCCGACTACCGCTTGAGCCCGCCCGACGCCGTGTCTGCTGCCATTGCCGAGGCGACGAAATGGGCCGACGCTCACGCCATCCCGCACAACCGCCTCTTCCTAGGCGAATTCGGTGCCCTGTGGTTCGACGATGCCGGAGTGCAGTCCGACCCCGCCAGCCACACCCGTTTCCTGTCCGCCAAGCGCCGCGCGGTCGAGGCGGCGGGGGTCGGCTGGTCGGTCTGGTCGTTCTCGGGCTCGTTCGCCATCACCGACAGCGCGGCTACCCTTTACCCCAGCGTCTGCACCGCACTGGGGTTGTCGTCATGCTGACCTTGCCGCCACTTTGCCGCCCCTCCGGCTGGATCGCGGCATGGCGGCGCCTTGGCGGGCTTGCGGTCCCATCGGGTCCGCTAGCGGTCTCATCCGCACCTTGACCCGAACCATTGGAGACAAACATGACCTACGACCCTGCTCAAGACGGCGCCCAGATGTCCTTTGACGGCAGGATGTCCTACGGCGACTACCTGCAGATCGACCGCATCCTGACCGCCCAGCGCCTGTTGACCGGCGCGCATGACGAGATGCTGTTCATCATCCAGCACCAGACCTCGGAACTGTGGATGAAGCTCGCCCTGCATGAGCTTGATGCCGCTCGCAAAATGATCGCTGCCGATCGTTCCCGCGAGGCGTTCAAGATGCTCGCCCGCATTGCCCGCATCTTCGAACAGCTGAACAACGCCTGGGATGTGCTGCGCACCATGACGCCGTCCGACTACACCACCTTTCGCGAAGGACTGGGCCAATCGTCGGGCTTTCAATCCTGGCAATACCGGCTGATCGAATACGCAGTCGGCAACCGCAACGCCGCCATGCTGCGCCCCCATGCCCATCGCCCCGACATCCTCGCCCTTCTGCAAGCCGAGCTTGCCCGCCCCTCGCTTTATGACGAGGCATTGCGTCACCTTGCCCGCGCGGGCCACCCGGTTCCCGCCGATGTCCTGACCCGCGACCTTTCCCAACCCTGGACGGCCCGCCCCGATGTCCAGGCGGTCTGGGAGATCATCTACCGCGACCCGCAAGCCCATTGGGAGGCCTATGAACTGGCCGAAAAGCTGATGGATTTCGAGGATTACTTTCGCCGCTGGCGTTTCAACCACGTCACCACGGTCGAGCGTGTCATCGGCCTCAAACGCGGCACCGGCGGCACGTCCGGGGTCAGCTACCTGCGCCGCATGCTGGAGGTAGAGCTGTTCCCCGAACTGTGGCACCTGCGCACCACGCTGTGAAATCGTCCCGGATTTTGGCAAATCGTGCTAGGTTTTGAAAACTCGCTTGCTCTCGATTCACCTGCCTTTTGCCCAAGGGAATAGACATGACCGCTTATCTTTACACCGATTTGCAGACCACACTCGGCTTTGCCACACTGGCCGCCGGTGACACCTTCACCGTCAGCAGCACCGGCAGCCTGATCGACCCCAACGACGGCATCGTTGCCGGTCCGGGCGCAAGCGGCCTGTTCTTCCGCGTCGCGGGCGAGCTGGACATTTCCCGCGTGCAACTCGTTGGTGGCGATTTCGTCAGCATCGCTGCCACCGGCAGCGTTTACTCGACCACCACTGGCGCGCTGTTCCTGCTCGGCGACGCAACCGGGTCCACTCAGTTCGACAATGCAGGTTCGATCACCGCTTTGGCGGGCGTTGGGGTCATCATGGCCAACGGCGGCAATTCCCTGCACAATTCCGGCACCATCAGCGGACTTTACGGCGTGGAACTCGGTGCTATCGGTGGCGCGGACCATCTGGTGAACTCCGGCGAGATTTTCGGCCGCCTCAGCGCCCTGCTGATCGACACCGGGGGCGAGATCATCCAGAACGATGGCGCCTTGCGCGCCACAGATGGTGCGGGCATCGAAATAGACGGCGATTTCCTGCCTGCGACCACCGAAACCATCACCAACACCGGCACCATATCAACCGACGGGTTCTGGGGCATCCTGTGCACCCTTGGCACCACGGGCTCGACACTGACCATCACCAATTCCGGCACGATTTCCGGCGGTCTGCACAGCATCGGCGCGGGCGGCGAGTCCGCCGATCATATCGTCAACACCGGCACGCTGAATGGGTCGGTGAACCTGTTCAACGGCAATGACACCTATATCGGCACTGGCGGCGTGCTGAATGGCGATGCCGTGATGGGCGCTGGCAACGATACCTTCGATCTGCGCGGGGGCGTGATGAATGGCACGGTCTATGGTGGTGCCGGTCAGGACAGCTACTATGTCGATGATGCCAACACCCGCATCAGCGAAGACCCCGGGGCCGAGGCCGACGCCGTCTTCGCCGCCACCTCGTTTCACCTCGCCGACAACGTTGAATATCTGGTTCTGCTGGAGGCGGGCAATTTCAACGGCACCGGCAACGCTTCGGCCAACTTGCTGGCGGGCAACTCGGGCGACAACCGGCTGAACGGGCTGGACGGCACCGACACGCTGTTTGGCAACGCCGGCAATGACCGTCTGAGCGGCGGCAATCAGGGTGATCAGGTGAACGGCGACGACGGCGACGACACCCTTCAAGGCAATCTCGGCAATGACAAACTAAAGGGTGGCGATGGCGACGACGTCCTCAATGGTGGTGCGGGCAAGGACGTGCTGACTGGCAACACCGGCGCCGATGTCTTTGTGTTCAGCGCCCTGACGCATTCCGTCACCTCCGCCGCCACCGAGGACACCATCACCGATTTCACGCAAGGCGATGATGTCATCAACCTCGCCGCCATCGACGCCAATCACAACAACGCGGCCTCGAACGACGCCTTCACCTTCTTCGGTGCGGCGGCGTTCACAGGCGTCGCAGGCCAGTTGCATGACGTGCAGTCCGGCGGCGACACCTTTGTCGAGATGGATGCGAACGGCGACAGCGTGGCCGACAGCGTCATTCGCCTGAACGGGCTCTACACCCTGAACGCCAGCGATTTCGTGCTGTAGCCGCCTGCACAAGAAACTGGATCGAGCGGGACATTCCGGCTTAGTCTCGCATCACAGATGCCATTTGATCCTTGATGCCGGAGGAATTTGCGCCATGACGACCATTACCGTGACCAGCCTTTCGGACAACGCCAACACCAGCAGACTGACCCTGCGCGAAGCGGTGGCCATGGCCAGCGCTGGCGATACCATCGTGTTTTCCTCCAGATTGACCCCGACCGGCGTCACGCTGCACGGCAACCTCGACATTGCCGCAAACATCACCATCGACGGCTCGCAGGGCCATGGCGCTGGTCTTGGCGGGCTCTATATCAACTCGGCCCGTGGTTCGCTCGTGGTTGACGCGGGCGCCGATGTCACCCTGTCGCATCTTCAAGTGATCGGCGGTGCCGCCGGTCATGCCGGCCTGCACAAGGGCAAGGATGGCACCCCCGGCACCCTTGGCACCTCGGGCGGCGCCCACGGTGGCGATGGCAGCGACGGCGGCAATGGCGGCGACAGCCACTCGCCCGGTTTCATCGGCTCTCCGGCGCTGATCAATCAGGGCCATCTGACGCTGGATCACGCCTCGGTCTCGGGCTCATCCGCTGGCGGAACGGGCCGGGTTGGCGGGGCCGGTGGCAGCGGTGGCGCGGGCGGTCAGGGCAGCATCGACGCAGGTAACGGCGGCAACGGTGGCGACGGCGGCAATGGCTCGAACGGCGCCACGGCGGTTGGCGGCATTCTGAACGAGGGCGCATTGGTGCTGCGCGACAGTGCCATCCGCTTCTGTCTGGCCAATGGCGGTGATGGCGGCGCGGGTGGGGCGGGCGGCGCGGGCGGCAAGGGCGGTCAGGGCGGACCCGGCGGCACTGGCGGCGCAGGCGGCAATGGCGGTGACGGCGGCAGTGGCGGGGCCGCAGTCGCAGGCATCCTCAACCAAGGCAGCGTCACTATCGAGGGCGCGGCCCTGATGTACGGCAACACAGCCACAGGCGGGGCTGGCGGTGCGGCAGGTGCTGCCGGGGCCGGCGGCCTTGGCGGCAACACCGGGACCGGCCTTTACAACGGTCAGGTTGGCACCGATGGCAGCAGCGGCGCCTCCGGCTCCACCGGATCGGGCGTCATCTATGACGGCGCGGGACCCTCGGGTGGTTCTTTCGTCTCGGGTTCTTTCTTCGAGATCGGCGGCCCGGGCGTTGTGGCGACCACCATCAGCTCTGTCGCCTCGGGTGGCACGTCGTTCCGCGGCGTCTTCGCCTCGGTCCTGCGCGAGGGCCAGCTTGACCCGACCGACACGGTGGCCTGGCACATTTCAGGCGGTGGTCTGACCGCGGGTGATTTCGTCGGTGGCGTCCTGCCCGGCGGCACGCTGACCTTCTCCTCGGGGGCGAACTCGAACCATGCGAGCTTTACCTTCGCCTCGACCTTCAGCTTTACCGGCAGCCTGACCTTCCAGGTCACGCTGTCCTCGCCCAGCACCGACACGGCGCTTGGCTTTCACACCACCTTCACCGAGACGATCTTTGCCGCAACCGCCAAGGCCGACAGCCTGACCGGCACCATCGGCAATGACAGCCTCGATGGCGGCAAGGGCAATGACCACCTGAACGGCGGCGACGGCAGCGATAATCTGTTGGGCAATCTTGGCAATGACGTCATCCGTGGCGGGACGGGCGACGATCAGCTGACCGGCGGCGCCGGGCGCGATGCACTTTTTGGCGGGGCGGGTGCCGACACTTTCTTCTTCTTCACCGGCGACAGCACCGCCAGCGCACCTGACTTGATCGGCGATTTCAGCCACCGCGCCGGCGACAAGATCAGCTTTGGCTTTCTGGCTCACAGCTTCATCGGCAGCGCCGCCTTCGACGGCACCGCGGGCGAGGTCCGCTTCACCTCGGGCGGCGGCCAGACCCATGTGTTCTTCGATGCCAACGGCGACAAGGTGGCTGACAGCGCGGTGACGCTGACCGGGCTGCACACCATGGTGGCCAGCGATTTCGGCCTTTGACCCTGGCGGTCAAAGGTTGAAATCTGGTTAACAAGAAAGCCTAAACCATTGATATAGCTATACTTTCGACTCGGTCCGAGGTTCGGACCTTTTACTGCGGCAGCCAGCTTTCATAATCGCTGACCAGCAGATGCGTCGGGGCCACATCCTCTTCGATCTGGGCAAAACGCCCGATCGGCTCGCGGAAGACGTTGTCGGCGAGGTTTCGACGGTCAACGATGACCTCACC
>JANXPK010000747.1 GCA_025357355.1 Rhodobacterales bacterium | reverse complement strand
CTGGCCTTGCAAGGCCGCGGGCTGACCTCGTTGCACCGCATCGGTGACGCCCGGGCGCCGGGGCTGATCGCCCATGCTGTGCACGACGGCCACCGCTTTGCCCGCGCCCAGCTGACTGGGGAAACGGTGAAGCGGGAGCGGGTGGTGATCGGGTTTTGAACGCGGGCAACCGGCGAGAGTCCGGCGGCAGTCCGGTGACGGCAAGCCCTTGAGGTCGCAGTGTTAATGGGCCGGATTAACCGAAGATGAACGACCTACAATTCCTCTACATTCCGCCTATATTGCCTCTACACCGGAAGCAAGGTTTTCGGCCTCGACTTTGCGTTAACCATGAGCTGCGGTTCGGCGGCGAGGGGCCACTTTGGCCACCCGCACCAGAGGACCGTTTGATGCAGGCTCCGGGGGAGCCTGCATCGGTCCGATTGCCGCGGCGCGCCAGCGCAAGGCAAGGGCGATTGGGTTGCGTAGTGACAGTCACGAAGGGGAGGCGCCTGCCTGGGGTGGGCGCTGAAGGCGCCTGCCCGGGGGCAGGCCGGCGCCTCCCCGATACGCTTTGGCGTATCGGGGAAGAGAAGGAATGGAGCAGGTGCAAGTTCAGATCATGTATCGCAGGTCGGTCGGCGATCCCGTCAAGCCACATCGCCGGCTAATGCCCGATGAGACCGCGCCAATAAAGGACGGCCACCAGCAGCACGGCGACGACCAAAAGCGCAAAGGCGATGCGGGCGGCCATATCGAGGATCAGGCCACGGCGGGCGGCTCCGGAATTGACGGTGGTCAGATGACGCACGCAGATATCGTAGGCCACGGCCACCGTTTCGTCATCGACCTGATACATCAGCTTGGCGTTGCCAAGCATCTGGGTGGCGGTGGCAAGGGCCGCGCCGGCGTCGCGCACCCGACGGGGCAGGCGGCGACCGGCGCGGCGCAGCTTGTCGTCAAGGGTGTCCCCCCGGACATGCAGGCGTTCTTCCAGAAGCCCGCTGACCCGGTCGGCCATTTGCTGCACAGTCACTCTGCTCATCACTGTCCCCGCATTTGCGCCCTTGTAAGCAGCGCGGCGCGGCGCTTCAACTGTCCTGACGACGCCGCCAGAAGGAGAGCCCGGTGCTGACGACAATTCTGCATCCCGCCCGGCAGCCTGCTTTGAGCCCGCCGCTGTTGATTGCCCATGGCCTGTTCGGATTGGGGCGCAACTGGGGCGTGGTGGCGCGGCGGCTGGCGGATCGGCGCGACGTCATCGCCGTGGACATGCGCAATCACGGGCTCAGCCCGCGGGCCGCAACGCAAAGCTATGCCGACATGGCGCTGGATCTGGCCGAGGTGATCGGCAGCCTCGGCGGCGGGGTCGACCTTTTGGGCCACTCGATGGGGGGCAAGGCCGCGATGCAACTGGCCCTGACCGAGGGCGCGCTGGTGCGGCGTCTGGTCGTGGCCGACATCGCGCCGGTCGCCTATGGCCATGACCAAAGCCCGCATATCCACGCCATGCGCGGGCTGGACCTGACGGGCGTGACCACGCGGGGCGAGGCGGACCGCCGGCTGATGGCCAGCATCCCCGATCCGGGGTTGCGGGCGTTCTTTCTGCAATCGCTGGACCTTAAGGCCACCCCGCCGGCGTGGCGGCTGAACCTTGATGTGCTGGAGGCCGAGATGGCCAGGATCGTCGGCTGGCCGGGTACCGAAGGCCGTTTTGACGGCCCCACGCTGTTTCTGGCAGGTTCGGAAAGCCAGTACATCAGGCCCGAACACCGCGAGCCGATCCGCGCCCAGTTTCCCGCTGCGCGTTTCGCCAAGCTGCTGGGGGCGGGCCACTGGTTGCACGCCGACAAGCCCCGCGAGTTCGAAGATACCGTGCGGGCCTTTCTGGACGGCTGAGCCTTGGCGCAGGATGAGCCGTGGCGGAAACTCCGGCCCGCCCGTCTGGAATGATCTGAACCACCACGTCTTGCCTGCCTGCCCTTCCCCGATAGGCCAAAGCCTGTCGGGGAGGCGCCTGCCTGCCCCCGGGCAGGCGCCTTTTGCGCCCACCCCAGGCAGGCGCCTCCCCTTCATCCCCACGGTACCCGACCCAATCCCCCTTGCCTTGCGCTGGCGCGCGGCGGCAATCGGACCGATGAAGGCTCCCCCGGAGCCTTCATCAGACGGTCCTCTGGCACTGGTGGCGAGGGCGGCTTTGCAGATCGCACGGCCATCATGATGATTCCATCAAGATTCATCGTGTTCTAGGGTCCAAACGTCAGCCACGGCGACGCCAGTACCTGTGCCGCAGCGCAATTGGCCACCGCCGTCCAGCCACCCTGACCGCCTCAGCCAGCCCTGTCGCGCCCGAACAGCCCGGCCAACGCGCGCGACACTGTGGCCGACACCCCCGGCCGCGTGCGGGCGCGCCAGGGCAGCGGGCGGCAAAGGTCCATCGCGGCCAGCCCCACCCGCGTGGTCAGCGCGCCGTTGACCACGCCTTCGCCAAAGCGCCGCGACAGTTTCGACAACAGGCCGCCCCCGGCGAACGACCCCAGAAGGTCATCGGTCAATGCCACCGCTCCGGTCGCCACCAACGACAGGAACACCCGCCTCAGGAGCCGCCACGACCCCAGCGAACCCGCCCGCCCACCATAGATCTCGGCCACCCGGCGGATCATCCGCAGATTTGCCACCAACGCGGTCGCCACATCGGCCAGAGCCAACGGGATCAAGGCGGTCACCGTCGCCACCTGCCGCGCCGCCGCCTCGACCTCGGCGAGGGCAATGGCGTCAAGCGGCACCACCAGTTCGGCCTCGGCCAGCTCCAACAGCGCATCGGCGTCCATCACCTCGGCCCGGCGTTCCTCCAGCCGCGCCCGGCCCCACGACAATTCTTCCCGACCGGCATAAAGCCGCAGCACCTGCCCCACCACCACCCGCGCGGCCTTGAGGTCGCCCGCCGCCTCGGCCCGCCCGGCCTCGATGCGGATCTGATCCAGCCGCGCCAGCCGGGCAAAGGCCGCAAGCTCGCCCAGCGCCCCCACTGCCGCCACGGCAAGAGCGGCCGCGAGCAGCACCAGGGCAATCGAGCCCAGCACCGTGTTGGCCGCAAAAAGCCCGGTCACAAAGTTCCAGGCGGCGACGGACAGCACGAACGAGAACAAGGTGCCGAACACCCAGGCTGAAAGGCGCCCGAAGGCCGAGCCGCGCCGGGTGGCCAGCAGTGCCACCCCCTGCATCGCCCGTCCGTCCGGCAGATCGGGCACGGCGGCGGCCTGTGCGGGGTCCACCTCGGCCGTGCGTGCGGCCATCAAGGGGCCCTTCAGCGGTGGCAAATCATCGCTCATCCCTGCATCCTCACTCCGTAGGGTGCGCATTCATTGCGCACCTTGTCCGCCGCAAGTTCACTGCCGACCCCGATCACAAACTCCACCGCCCGGCTCAGACTGACGCAAGGCGGCCTGCTCCGGCTGCAGCATTTCATGCCACGCCACGGCGTCCCCCGTAGGGTGCGCATTCATTGCGCACCCTCTTTGAAGCAGGCTCACAGCCGGTCTCCGATCAGAAACTCCACCGCCCGGTCCAGCCGGATATGCGGCGGCCCCTCGCCGGGGCGCAGCGACATCCGGGCGGGGGCGAAATTCATCAGCGCATAGTCGGCATCGAGCCACTTTGCCGCCCCAGCCCGCGCCGGCGACAACAACCGCGCCGGGTCGTCAGGCAACTGGCCGGGATACATCACCGCCGACTTGCCCGAGGTCAGGCGCCCGCGCACCGCCTCCAGCGCCTCGCCGTCGCGCTGCACCACTTCTTCGACCGTGCAGCGCAGGGCCGCCAGCGACAGCGCCTCGGTCACGGCACCGGCGAAATCGGCCCGCGCCCGGGCCTCGGCCAGCATCGCCGCCATGATCGCCGTTAGCGCGGGATGCTGGGCGTGGTGCAGATGGTCGGCCTTGGTTGCGGCGAACAGGATCCGTTCCACCCGTTTGCCGCCCAAAAGGCCCGAAAGCCAGCCATTGCGACCGGGCCGGAATGCGCCCAGCACATCGGCCATGGTGCGGCGCAGGTCCTCCACCGCTTGAGGGCCCTGATGGATTGCTTCCAGCACGTCGACCAGCACCACCTGGCGATCAATACTGGCAAAGTGATCGCGGAAGAACGGTTGCACGACCTGCGCCTTGTAGCCGTCATAGCGCCGCGCCATCTCGCGCCACAGCGAGCCGCGCCCGATCTGCGCGGGCTTGGGCAATGGTGCAAAGGTCAGCACCGGCGAGCCTGCCAGATCACCTGGCAACAGAAACCGCCCCGGCGTGCAATCGGACCAGCCCACCGCCCGTGCCGATGCCAGATAGGCCGTGAAGGCGGCGGCCAACAACTGCGCCTTGACCTCGTCCAGCCGCAGCGACCCATCCTCGGCCCGCGCCTGCGCCATGAAGCCCTGTGCCTGGTCCCGTTTCGCGATGCGGTCCAACGTCGCCTCGGACCACTCCTCATAGCTCTTGTCCAAAAGGGCGAGGTCCAGAAGCCATTCGCCCGGGTAGTCGACGATATCGACATGCACCACCCGCGGACCGGTCAGCCCGGCAAAGAACCCCGCCGGGCGCACCCGGAACGACAGGCGCAGTTCGCTGACGGCACGGGTCGATTGCGGCCAGTGCGGCGCATCGCCCGTCATCGCAGCCAGATGATCCTCGTAGGCAAAGCGGGGCAGCGTCAGGTCAGGCTGCGGTTGCAGGTAAACCGCGTCGATGCGGCCCGAGGCTGCGGCGCGCAACTGGGGCATCCGGCCATGCTGCAGAAGGTTGGCGACCATCCCGGTGATGAACACCGTTTTGCCGGCCCGGCTGAGCCCCGTCACGCCCAACCGCACCACGGGCTCGAACATCGGGCCCAAAAGACCGCCCGCCACACCCTCCAATCCGCGCAGAACCCCGTCCGCCACCTCCGCAACGCCCAAATCCTGCCCCTTTGCTTGGCTGGCCCCAAGATAGGCATGCATTGCCCGCAAGTGTAGGGGGCCAATTGCATTCATCCCTGCCCCGCGCTAAGCCCGCCCCATGCCGCGTTTCGCCCTCAAGATCGAGTACAATGGCGCGCCGTTTCAAGGCTGGCAGCGCCAGGCCGAGGGTCAGCCCTCCGTGCAGGCCGCCGTCGAAGCGGCGCTGGCCCGGCTGGAACCCGGCCCCCATACCATCGCCGCCGCCGGCCGCACCGATACAGGTGTGCATGCCACCGGCCAGGTTGCGCATTGCGATCTTGCCCGCGATTGGGACCCGTTTCGCCTGAAGCAGGCGCTGAACTGGCACCTGCGCCCGGCGGCTGTTGCCATCTTGCAGACCGCCCGCGTGCCCGACAGCTTCCATGCCCGGTTTTCAGCGTTGGAGCGGCGCTATCTTTTCCGTCTGGTCGCCCGCCGCGCGCCGGTGACCCATGACAAGGGTCTGGTCTGGCAGGTGCCCGGTGCTCTCGACCTTGGTGCCATGCTGGCGGGCGCTGGGCAGCTGATCGGAAACCACGACTTCACCACGTTCCGCTCGTCGATGTGTCAGGCGCAAAGCCCGGTCAAGACGCTGGACGAGATCACCATCACCGAACTGCCCTATCCGGATGGAAACGAATACCGTTTCACCCTGCGCGCCCGGTCGTTCCTGCACAATCAGGTCCGCTCCATCGTTGGCTCGCTGGAACGGGTCGGCAGCCGGGCTTGGGCGCCCGACCGCATCGGGCAGGCCTTGGCCGCGCGCAACCGCGCCGCCTGTGGCCCGGTCTGCCCGCCGCAAGGGCTGTATCTGACGCAGGTCCGCTACGCCGACGACCCTTTCGATTTGGTTAACGAAAAACTTAAGCATCTGTAATAGCGCAATAATTCGAAAAACCTAGATCTGGACACCCCGTCACCTGTCCGCAAATACCCCGCCAGCGGCTGACCCGGGCCAGTTGGCGCCTGCGCCAGAGGACTGTCTGATGAAGGCTCCGGGGGAGCCTTCATCGGTCCGATTGCCGCCGCGCGCAAGCGGCAAGGCAAGGGAGATCGGGTCGGGTGCCATGGTGACGAAGGGGAGGCGC
>JANXPK010000499.1 GCA_025357355.1 Rhodobacterales bacterium | reverse complement strand
AATGGTCTGGCGCGAGGGCTGGGCAAGCTCCGCCGCGTGCGTGGAAGCGATTTGCGCCACGGTGTCCGCGGCGGCGGGCAGTCCGCAGCAGGCCATGGTCAGGGCGAGCAAGAGAGGGCGCATGACTGTTCCAGGGTTTGGAGGGGCTTGCACGGCCCCTCCGGTTTGCCGTCAACAGTTGGACTTGATCTGCACCCAGGTCTTGGTCTGGGTGTTGTACATGCCACATTTCAACGTCTTCCAGTCGGACTCGAGCACCGCCGATTCCGGCAGGTAATCGGTCCAGGCATCGCCGGGAACCGGTGCTGTCTGACTGATGATGTCAAACTGGCCATCGGCTTTGATCTCGCCGATCAGCACCGGTTTGGTCAGGTGGTGGTTCGGCAACATCTCGGCGACGCTGCCGGTCAGGTTGGGGAATTTCTGACCGATCATCACGTCGGACACTTTGTCGACATCGACGGTGCCCGCCGCCGTCACCGCATTTACCCACATGTTGAAGCCGATGTAGTGCGCCTCCATCGGGTCATTGGTGGTGCGCTTGTCGTTCCTGGTGTCGGCATGCCACCGGGTGATCCAGTCCTTGTTGGCGGGCGTGTCGGCGCTTTCGAAGTAGGTCCACGCCGCCAGGTGACCAACCAGGTTCGAGGTATCCAGTCCCGACAGTTCCTCTTCGCCGACCGAAACGGCGCAGACCGGCAGCTTGTCGGCCTTGACCCCTGCCGCCGCAAGTTCCTTGTAAAAGCCGATGTTGGCGTCGCCGTTGACGGTGGAAAGCACGCCGACCTTCTTGCCATCGGCGCCGAGTGCCACCACGTCCGACACGATCTTGGCCCAGTCGGACTGACCGAACGGGGTGTAGTTGACGAAGATGTCTTCCTTGGGAATGCCCTTGGAGATCAGATACGCCTCAAGGATTTTGTTGGTGGTGCGCGGATAGACATAGTCGGTGCCCAGAAGCGCGAACTTCTGGATGCCCAGTTCCTTGAGGTAATAGTCCGTCGCCGGGATCGCTTGCTGGTTCGGCGCGGCCCCGGTGTAAAAGACGTTCTTGGACGATTCCTCGCCCTCATACTGCACCGGATAGAACATCAGGCCGTTCAGCTCTTCGAGCACCGGCAGCACGGACTTGCGGGATACCGATGTCCAGCAGCCGAAGATCACCGCAACCTTGTCGACGGTCCACAACTCCCGTGCCTTTTCGGCAAAGAGCGGCCAGTTGGAGGCCGGGTCGACAACCACAGCCTCAAGCTTCTTGCCCAGCACGCCACTCTTGGCGTATTGCGCCTCGATCAGCATCAGCAGGGTGTCTTTCAGCGTCGTCTCCTAAATCGCCATCGTGCCGGACAATGAGTGCAGGATGCCGATATTGATGGTGTCATCGGCGGCAAAGGCAATGCGGCTGGTCAGTGGCGCTGCCAAGGCAGCTGCACCGCCCGCCAACAGCATGCGACGTGTCAATTTCATGTTCAGTCCCCTTGTCAGGGCTGCGCGGGCTCTTCCCATGCGGGATCGAACCGTCCATATTGGACTGGCAGCGTCGGTTGCACCCGTGCGGTGGGGATGGGCGTGGAAACTTGTCTCCACCGCACAATTTCTCTCGGAGTTGCCCCGAGTGACGTGAGCAGGCGCCCGGCCCGATTTTCGTGCAAATCGCTGTGTCGCAGGACTTCGGCAAATTTCATCTGACACAGCAAAACGCCGGTTATTTGGGCGGCCGCTGATGCTGCAGTGCGGAATTTATGCAGGCGTCGCAGCGGATACGCGGCGTTGGTCGAGGAATCGGGGCGCAAGGATGCGACCCGCATCTGGGCTTTTTGGGTGGAGGCTTGGGCCAAAACGGCGACCGGCACCATTCTTCAGGTGAGCGGCGTCAGGCAGGGGTTTCCCTCTCGGCCGCCTCACGCGGCTCTGGCCAAATGAGCTTGTGAACTCCCTTGAAAAACAAGGGTCTCCGCAAATGGTCAGTCTGTAAGGGAGGAGATAGTGGTGCCGCTGAAGAGACTCGAACTCCCGACCCCATCATTACGAATGACGTGCTCTACCAGCTGAGCTACAGCGGCACTTTTCTGGTGTGGCCCCTACTATGGCCCTACTAATCTTAAGTCAACCCCCGCAAGTGACTGGTTTTGCGCATCATTCCGGGGCGGACCCTACAATTACGAATGACGTGCTCTACCAGCTGAGCTACAGCGGCACTGTCTGGTCCGGTCCTCCTATTGCCCCCCCGATGTGAAGTCAACCCTGCACTGGGCAGGAAACCGTGGGCACGCGGCGACGGAGCAGCAGGATCAACGGCTACTGGCGCTTGGGTCCGTGACGTTCGACAAAGTCGATCATCTTGGGCAGCAGAACCGTCTGATCATAGCGTTTCAGCGCGGTTTCGCGAGCGACTTGACGGATCAGCGCGAACTTCTCGGGTCTGGCAAGGGCCTCTGTCAGCCTGGCGCTCCAGCCTGCCACATCCAGAAAATCGACCAGACTGCCGTTGACGCCGTCCTTGATCACCTCTTCCACCGGGGCTGTACGGGAGCCCACCACATGGGCGCCTGCCGACATCGCCTCGATCATCGACCACGACAGCACGAACGGATAGGTCAGATAAGCATGGGCGCGCGACACCTGCATCAGAGCGGTGAACTGGTCATAAGGTATCTTGCCCATGAAATGCACGCGCGACAGGTCCAGCCGGTCCTTGACCTCGTTCAGGATGAGGTCTTTCCAGCCCTTCTGATCCTTGGGGGCAGCGCCATAGCTGACCTCGTCACCACCGACGATCACCACCTGAGCCTCGGGCCGGGCGGCCATCACGTCGGGCAAGGCGCGCATGAAGATGTGATAGCCGCGATAGGGCTCCAGATTGCGGTTGACGAAGGTCAGAACCTCGTCACCCGGCGCCAGAACACGGCCGTTCGGAAGGGTAAAGCGGGCAGCGGGGTTGGGCCGCATCACCTCGGTGTTCACCCCGTCATGGATGACCTCGATCATCCGGCGCAGAGCGGGCGGATAGGTCGAAGCCTGCCATTCGGTGGGCGACAGGCCGGCATCGGCATGCAGCAAAGCCTGACCGAGATGGCTGGCGCGGCCCTGCGCGATCATCACCTGATCGAAGGTGGGCTTGGAAAATTCCGGATCGAAGCCGACATCGGCGCCCCGGCCGCGGTAGTAGAACTCGGCGTAAATCAAGAGCTTGGCTTCGGGCCAGACCTCTTTGAGAAACAGCGGTTCGCCCCAGCCGGAATGACCAAAGATCACATCGGGGATGTAGTTGCGCTGGTTGCGCAGTTGCAGGGCGGCGCGGGCAACGGTAACGCCGCGATCCGACATCTGGATATAGTTGCGCCCCAGCCGGGTCGCAGCCGGGTCGATCGTTTGCGCCTCATGCTTGTATTTCACCACCGGAATGGCGCTGTCGCGGGTGTTCACGACATCGGTCAGCGCCAGGCAGTCATGGCCGCGCTTTTGCAATTCGGGGGCAAGGTACAGGAACTGGCCGGGGAAGTTCTGGTGCACGAACAGGATCTTCACGCCGCACCCTCGCCAAACGCCGCTGTCATCAGCGTTCTTGTATAGGCATGCTTTGGGTTGGCAAAGACCGCCTGCGCCTCGCCCGCCTCGACCACATCGCCCTGTTGCATCACCATGACCTTGTGCGCCAAGGCGCGGATCACCCGCAGATCGTGGCTGATAAAGACGTAAGCCAGCCCGTATTTGACCTGCAAGTCGCGCAAGAGCTCGACGATCTGCACTTGCACGGTCATGTCCAGGGCGCTCGTCGGTTCGTCCAGCACCACCAGCTTTGGCCGCAAGATCATGGCCCGGGCGATGGCGATGCGCTGCTTTTGGCCGCCCGAGAATTCGTGCGGGTAGCGCCCCATGGTGACAGGATCAAGGCCGACCTCGGTCATGATCTCGGCCACCATCGAACGACGGTCGCGCCCCGGCTCAAGACCATGCACGCCCAAGCCTTCGGCAATGATCGCCTCGGCGGTCATGCGGGGCGACAGGCTGCCGAAGGGGTCCTGAAACACCACCTGCATGTCGCGGCGCAGGGCACGCAGGGCGCGACCCTTAACCTTGGCGAGATCGCCGCCCAGAAACTGTACCTGTCCGGTAAAGGCCGTCAGCCGCAGGATAGCGAGCGCCAGCGTGGTCTTGCCGGAGCCGCTTTCGCCGACCACGCCCAGCGTCTCACCCGCCCGCACCATCAGATTGGCGTCGTTGACCGCCTTGACGTGACCGACAGTCGTGCGCAGGAACCCGCGGGTGATCGGAAACCACACCCGCAGCTTTTCGGTTTCCAGGACCACACGGGCGTCAGATGCCACCGGAGCCGGGCGCCCCTTGGCCTCGGCTGCCAAAAGCTTGCGCGTGTAGGGATGCTGCGGGTTGGCGAAAATGTCGGCCGTCACGCCCTGTTCGACAATCTCGCCGCCCTGCATCACGCAGACCCGGTCCGCGATCCGCCGCACGATGTTCAGATCGTGGGTGATGAACAGCAGGCTAAGACCCTCAGACTTCTTGAGATCG
>JANXPK010000494.1 GCA_025357355.1 Rhodobacterales bacterium | reverse complement strand
CATCACTGGCTTTGCCCTCTTGCAACTGGCCGGGGTCAATTTGGCGCTGCGGCTCGAACACCGCGCCCGCGCCGAGTGGATTCTGGGCGCCATCGGTGGGCTTTATGGCGGCATATCCGGCATCTGGGGTCCGCCGCTTTTGGTCTACCTGCTTTCGATCAAAGCCGACAAGCTTGAGACGGTCCGCGTCCAAGGCGTGGTGTTTCTGATCGGCGCAGTGGTGCTTTTCCTCGCGCACCTGCATTCCGGCGTTCTGAACCCCTCGACCCTGACATTTTCGGCCATTCTGGTGATCCCGGCCCAGATCGGCCAGTATCTCGGCACGCGCATTCAAGACCGCCTCGATCAATCACGCTTCCGCCTTTGGACTCTGGTCCTGTTGGTCCTCACCGGCCTCAACCTCGCCCGAAAGGCCCTCTGGTAAGTCGGGGATCTTCCCGTCTCGGGGGCGTCCACATGTGGACACTATTCGATAGTGTGCAAAATCAATGCATTGCAATTATGCATTCATAGATTGGAAAGGTTATCCCCCGTAGGGTGCGCATTCATTGCGCACCTTTCCTTCAAGGGAAACCGCAGCCCGATGGCCAGACAGGTTGGGTGACGTCCCTTTTGCTGGTATCTCCAGCGCCCGAATTTCCGCGCCAAAGGTGCGCAATGAATGCGCACCCTACCCACACCTTTCCAATCGATTAATTTCAGAAAACCAACCTATTGATTCCGCACACTTGTCAAAAGCGTCCAGATCCGGACGCCACCTTACCCGATCGCCGCCGCTTTCACTTCGGCGTCGATGAACGGCAGGTATTGGCCGAAATTCGCGGCAAACATGCCCACCAGCTTGGCCGCCTGCGCATCATAAGCCGCACCGCTGACCCAGGTCGAGCGCGGGTCCAAAAGGCCCCGATCCACGCCCGGCACCGCCACCGGCACCTCAAAGCCAAAGTTCGCGTCGCGCCGGAACTCCGCCCCAGCCAGCGACCCATCCAGCGCTGCCGTCAGCAAAGCCCGCGTCGCCCGGATCGGCATCCGCTTGCCCACACCGTAAGCCCCCCCCGTCCAGCCGGTATTGACCAGCCAGCAACTGGCCCCGTGCCGGGCGATCTTTTGCGCCAAGAGCTTGCCGTACACCTCTGGCCGCCGTGGCATGAAAGGGGCGCCAAAACAGGTCGAGAAGGTCGGTTGCGGCTCGGTTACCCCCCGCTCGGTTCCGGCGACCTTGGAGGTAAAACCGGACAGGAAGTGATACATCGCTTGGGCCGGGCTCAGCCGGGCAATCGGCGGCAGCACTCCGAACGC
>JANXPK010000487.1 GCA_025357355.1 Rhodobacterales bacterium | reverse complement strand
CAGCGCCATAAGGTCCACCTCGGTAAACAACCCCGACCGCAAACCGTCATGCAGGTCATGGTGGCTATAGGCCACATCGTCCGCAATCGCCGCCACCTGCGCCTCTGCGCTGGCATGGCTGTCCAGTTCAAGATCCCACTGCGCGTTGACCTCTGCCAGCGCATAGGGCAACGGCCCGGCATGTTTCGGGTCGGCATTTGGCCCGCGCACCGGACCGTTATGCTTGGCAATCCCCTCCAGACTTTCCCAGGTCAGGTTCAGCCCGTCGAAATCGGCATAGTGCCGTTCCAGTCGCGTCACGATCCGCAAGGCCTGCGCGTTGTGGTCAAACCCGCCAAAGGGCGCCATCAGCGCCTCCATCGCATCCTCGCCGGTGTGACCGAAGGGCGTGTGGCCCAGATCATGCGCCAAGGCCACCGCCTCGGCCAGATCTGTGTTCAAGCCCAGCACCCCCGCAATCGTCCGCGCCACCTGCGCCACCTCGATCGTGTGGGTCAGCCGGGTGCGGTAATAATCGCCCTCATGCTCGACAAAGACCTGCGTCTTGTGTTTCAGCCGCCGAAACGCGCTGGAATGGATGATGCGGTCGCGATCGCGCTGAAACGGGCTGCGAAACGACGATACCCGCTCGACATGCAATCGCCCGCGCGAGGCTTCGGGGTGACAGGCGTAGGGGGCAAGCATCAAACCTCACAGATTTTCCCACGGTATAGCCGCCCGCCTTCCGCCCAACCAGCCCTTGCATTTGGCCTTATTGAAATACTCCCCGCAGAGCGTCTTGCCCCATCCAAGAGCCTCCGGCGGAAGCATTTTGGCAAAGGCCAAATGCAAGGGGTCGTGGCGCTTGTTGCCCGGCCTGTCGCCCCCTATATTGGGGCAAATATCAGGACCGCGCCCATGAACCTGCCGCCCCGCGTTACCGACCGCGCCTATGCCCGCCTTGCCGAGATCGCCCGCCTGACCGGACAGACCCGGGCCTTGCGCGTGGCGGTCGAAGGCGGCGGCTGTTCGGGGTTTCAATACGACATCAAGCTGGATGAGCCGCAGGCCGATGATCTGGTGCTGGAACGGGCGGGGCACCGGGTGCTTGTCGATGCTATCTCGCTGCCGTTCCTGTCGAACGCCGTGATCGACTTTTCCGAAGAACTGATCGGCGCACGTTTTGTCATCGAAAACCCCAATGCCACCAGTTCCTGCGGCTGCGGCACCTCGTTCTCGATCTGATCACTCGCAGAAGCTGATCCGGTTATTGAACGGATCGATGACGTCCATCACCACGCCCCAATCACGGGTTTCAAGGTCGGGACGCAGAAACCCATAAGGCTTGGCGCGCAGTTCGGCGTGATAGGCCGACAGGCCCGAAACCCGGACAAACACAATGCTGCCCGGCGTGCCGTCGCCATGATGGCCAGACAGGTGCAAAGTCAGACCATCGCTCTGAACCGACAAGTAGATCGGTGCACCCGGTTCGAGCCGGGTTTCGAATTCGACGGAGAAGCCCAGATAGTCCAGATAGAACGCCCGGGCGGCGGCCTCGTCATAGATCCGCAGGACCGGACAAGTTTGCAGCACTTTCATTGCCAAGCCCCCAGGACGATCAACCGAGGTATACCCAAACCGGGTCGAATACTCTAGATGAAGCGCGATGCGCCTTCTCCAGTCACCGTTCTCTGCAAAGGCCGGGCCCTATGACCAATCTTCTGATGCTCGGCTCTGCCCCGATGGCGGTTGAGGCTCGCGACTGGCCCCGCGCCCCCTTTGACCGCATCCTTGCCATCAACAACGCCCACCTCGTTCGCCCGGATTGGGACGACATGATCCACCCTTGGGATTTCCCCGAACATCGCCGCCCCAAGCCGAGGCCCGGTCAGCGTCTGATCACTCAGGAAGACTTTGTGCCTGCCCAGAACGCCTATGGCGGCTTTGTCTATGCTGGCGGTACCATGGCCTATACCGCCGCCTATTGGGCGCTCGACGCGCTGCGCCCGACCGTGATCGCCGTCTTCGGCTGCGACATGCACTATCCCGCAACCGGCCCCACCCATTTCTATGGCACCGGCACCCCTGACCCTCTGCGCGCCGACATCACCTTGCGCTCGCTGGAGGCGAAGTCGGCCCGTCTGATGATCCTGGCCGCGATGCAGGGTTGCGCCATGGTGAACTTGTCGACTGGGCCCTCGCGCCTGATCTTCCCGCGCGCCAGTGCCGCCGCCCTGCCTCACCCGGCTCCCTTCAACCAAGGGCTGGCCCATATGGCCTTGCAAGTCGAGCAAGAATTGGACTACTTCGTCCCCTCTGGCCGTTATTGGGAAGAGGCTGACCGTTTCGACATCGCCCAGATCGACGCGCTCGATGCGCTTTGGCTTGCCGCTGCCACGCCCTGACTTGCCCTTGCGGCGTCGCTCTGTCTTAATGCGCCCATGAAAATCGCCACCTTCAACATCAACGGCATCCTCGCCCGCCACGACGCCCTGCTGACCTGGCTGGACGAGGCGGCACCCGATGTCGTTTGCCTGCAGGAAACCAAGAAGATCGACGCCGAATTCCCGCGCGATGCGTTCGAGCGGCTGGGCTACACCGTAGAACTGCACGGCATGAAAAGCTTCAACGGCGTGGCAATCCTGTCCAGGCTGCCCTTGGAGGATGTGTCGCGTCGCTTGCCCGGTGACGATGGCGACGAACATACCCGCTGGATCGAGGCCACCGTGATGGGCCGCCGCCCGGTACGTGTAACCTCGCTTTACCTGCCCAATGGCAACCCCGCACCGGGGCCGAAATACGATTTCAAACTCGCCTGGATGGAGCGGATGCGCGCGCGCGTTTCCGTGTTGCTGGAAACCGAGGAGCCGCTGGTTTTCTGCGGCGACTACAACATCATCCCCCAGCCCGAAGATGCTGCCAACCCAAAAGACTGGCTGACCGACGCCCTGTTCCTACCCGCAAGCCGCGCCGCGTTTCAGCGCATCACCAACCTTGGCCTGACCGATGCCTTCCGCGTCCGCAACCGGTCCCCCGGCCAATACAGCTATTGGGATTTTCAGCGTGGCGCATGGGAGCGTAACAACGGTATCCGCATTGATCACCACCTGCTTTCGGCACAGGCCGCTGACCTGCTGATTGACGCCGGGATCGACAAACAGGTGCGGGGCCGCGAAAAGCCGTCCGACCATGTGCCGGTCTGGATCGAACTTGACGCATGAGTTACCCCGCGACCTACTACTCCCGCACTCTTGCCGACCCAACCACCCGCCCCACCCTGCAAGGCGTCGTTGAGACCGATACCGTCATCGTCGGTGGCGGGCTGGCCGGATTGACGACGGCGCTTGAGCTGGCCCGCGAAGGCATGGCTGTTGTGATCCTTGAATCGCAAACGATCGGCTTTGGCGCCTCGGGCCGCAATGGCGGCATCGTCTCACCCGCCTTCGCTTGCAGCGGCGATGCCATTGCCGCCCGCGTCGGCGCCGAGGCCGCCCGCGCCTTGCACCGGCTGACCATCGAAGGGGTGCGGCGCGTGCGCGACAATATCACGGAACTTGGCATCAGCGGCGCGGGTTCCATCCCAGGCCTGCTCAACCTGCGCCGCTTTGACATGGCCTCCGACTTGCATGCCTACGCCGCCGAATTCGCTAGTGACTATGGCTATGAGTTCACCTATCTCAATCGGGCCGAAATATCTGAACGATTGGTTACAAATCGCTATCTGCACGGGCTTGAAGACAAACAGGCGTTCCATATCCACCCACTGAACTACCTGCGCGCTCTCGCGCGTGAGGTTGAACGCCTTGGCGGGCAGATCTTTGAGGCCTCACCGGCCACCGCAGCGCGCCTTGCCACCGCCAAATCCATCCATACGCCCCACGGCGAGGTTCGCGCCGAGCGTGCCGTCTTTGCCACCGGCGGCTATACCGGTCCACTGATCCCGCGACTGTGGCGCGGTGTGCTGCCCATCGCGACCTACATGATGCTGACCGAACCTGCCGCCGACCTGATCGCCATGGCCATTCGCACCCGTCAGGCCGTGCTCGACGACCGTCGCGCGTCCGACTATTACCGGCTGGTCGACGGCGGCACACGGCTCCTGTGGGGCGGCCGGATCACCACTCGCGCTGCGTCGCCTGACGCTATCGCCCGCGACCTGCGCGCGGCCATGCTCGACGTCTATCCCCAACTGGCGCCTCTGAGAACCGAACTTGCCTGGTCCGGCCTGATGGCCTACGCGCGGCATCTGATGCCGCAACTGGGCGAATTGCAGACCGATGTCTGGCACATCACCGCCTTTGGTGGCCACGGCATCAACACCACCGCCATCACGGGAAAGATCCTCGCCGAAGCGATTCTCGGCCAATCCGACCGCATCCAAATGTTCGCCCCCTTCGCCCTCAATTGGGCCGGCGGGCCCGTCGGCCTCGCGGTCGCGCAACTCACCTACTGGTATTTGCAAGCCCAGGACCGCAGGCGCGAACGCCGCTGACCCTTTCATCTTTTCATCAATATCCCACAGGGGGTGTGGGGGATGTGAAATCCCCCACCTTCTATGGCACCGGCAGCAGACAGGCCGCGACCCGCCGCCCCTCGCCCAGGAGCACATTGTAGGTCCGGCAGGCGGCAGGCGAGTTCATCACCTCGACCCCGATCCCCGCCGCCTCCATTGCGTCGCGAAAAGCGCCTGGCACCTGTGCAATCTCGCGCCCTGTGCCGACCAGCAGCACATCGATCCGGCCCAGCAGGGCGAGCGGCGTGGTGAAATCTGCCATCCCGCCCCAAGGTCCCGCATCCCACGGTGTGACCAGACAGGCGCCACGCAGCACATGGGTTCCGACGCGAAAGAAACCCGGACCGTAGGATTCAATCGCCAGCGCCTGACCATAGGTGATCTCTGTCAGACGCATCTCAGGCTTCGATATTGGCAAACTCGTGATCGGCACCCTTGCCGGTCTTCTTGGGCTTGTCCGAACGATCAAGGCCCAGGAAAAGCACAAGGTTCTTGGCAACATAGACCGAAGAATAGGTGCCCAGAATGACGCCGACAAAGATCGCAAAGGCAAAGCCGCGGATCACGTCGCCGCCCAGCACCAGCATCGAGCCGACCGCGATCAGCGTGGTCAAGCTGGTCATCAGAGTGCGCGAAAGCGTCTCGTTGACCGACAGGTTCATCACATCGCGCAGGGGCATTGTCTTGTATTTGATCAGGTTTTCCCGCAGTCGGTCAAACACCACGACCGTGTCGTTGATCGAATAGCCCAGGATCGTCAGCAGGGCCGCCACGATGGTCAGATCGAACTTCAACTGGAACAGCGCGAAGATGCCGACCGTGATGAACACGTCATGCAGCAGCGCCAGCACCCCGCCCAGCGCGAACTGGTGCAATCGTCGGTGATCGCCCTTGCCGCGACCTCGCTGGGGATCATGGCCTATCTGTGGCTGCGGTTCGAATGGCAGTTCGCGCTGGGCGGGGTGCTGGCGCTGCTGCATGACGTGTTCATCACGGTCGGCATCTTCGCGCTGTTCCAGTTGAAGTTCGATCTGACCATCGTGGCGGCCCTGCTGACGATCCTGGGCTATTCGATCAACGACAC
>JANXPK010000738.1 GCA_025357355.1 Rhodobacterales bacterium | reverse complement strand
GACGCCGGGCGTGACCTTGATCAGCCCACCGCCGCATCACGACATCTATTCCATCGAAGACCTGGCGCAGCTGATCTATGACCTCAAGCAGATCAACCCGCGCGCCAAGGTCTGCGTCAAACTGGTGTCGTCCTCGGGTGTCGGCACCATCGCCGCCGGGGTCGCCAAAGCCAAGGCCGACGTCATCCTGATTTCCGGCCACAACGGCGGCACCGGAGCCTCGCCGGCGACGAGCATCAAATACGCCGGCCTGCCCTGGGAAATGGGCCTGACCGAGGCGCATCAGGTTCTGGCGATGAACAACCTGCGCGAACGGGTGACGCTGCGTACCGACGGCGGCCTCAGGACCGGGCGCGACGTGGTGATGGCCGCGATGATGGGCGCCGAGGAATTCGGCATCGGCACCGCTTCCCTGATCGCGATGGGCTGCATCATGGTGCGTCAATGCCAGTCCAACACCTGCCCGGTCGGCGTTTGCACCCAGAACCCGGTGTTGCGTGAGAAATTCACCGGCACGGCGGACAAGGTCGTCAACCTGATCACCTTTTATGCCCAGGAAGTGCGGGAAATCCTCGCCTCCATCGGTGCGCGTTCGATGGACGAAATCATCGGCCGCGCTGACCTGCTGTCACAGGTTTCGCGAGGGGCGGCGCATCTTGACGACCTTGACCTCAACCCGCTGCTGATTACCGTCGATGGCGCGTCCAAGATTACCTACGACCGGACCAAGCCGCGCAACCACGTCCTTGACACCCTCGACGCCGACATCGTCAAAGACGGCGCGCGGTTCTTCGAGGATGGCGAGAAGATGCAGCTGTCCTATGCCGTGCGGAACACCCTGCGCACCATCGGCACACGAGCCTCGTCGCATATCGTGCGCAAGTTCGGCATGAAGAACGCGCTGCAACCCGACCACCTGACGGTCAAGCTGACCGGAAGCTGCGGGCAATCTTTGGGCGCTTTCGCTGTGCGGGGGTTGAAGCTGGAGGTGATGGGCGACGCCAACGACTATGTCGGCAAGGGCCTGTCGGGCGGCACCATCACGGTGCGCCCGGCGATGAACTCGCCGCTGACCGCGTCCGAAAACACCATCATCGGCAACACGGTGCTGTACGGCGCCACCGCCGGTTATCTTTACGCCGCTGGCCGTGCGGGTGAACGTTTCGCCGTCCGCAACTCTGGCGCGTCGGTGGTGGTCGAAGGCTGCGGCTCGAACGGGTGCGAATACATGACCGGCGGCATCGCCGTGATTCTGGGCCGCATCGGCGCCAACTTTGGCGCCGGAATGACCGGCGGCATGGCCTATGTCTACGACCCCAAGGGCGTGGCCGAGGATTTCATCAACCCCGAAAGCCTGGTCACCTGCGCCGTGTCGCATCCGCATTGGGAGGCGCAGCTGCGCAGCCTGATCGAGGCCCATGTCGCCGAGACCGGCTCCCGCCACGGCGAGCGCATCCTGGCGAACTGGGCTGAAGAGCGGGCGAATTTCCTGCAGGTCTGCCCGAAGGAAATGCTGATCCACCTGCCCCATCCTCTTTCGGACCAGGCCATCAAGGTCCCAGCGGAATAGAAAAAAGGCCCCCACTTGGGGGCCTTTCCTTCAACACCGAGACACCCGGTTGTCTGAGGACCCAGACAAACCTATGCTCGCGTGACCTCAGGGAAGTTTCGCATGAAACAAGCCGCCATCCTGTCCGAACGCCGTGCCGCTCTGGTAGACCGTCCGGAACCCCGACCCCATGACGACTGGGTGGTGGTCAAGGTTCATGCCGCCCCCATGTGCACGGAATACAAAAGCTTTTTGGCTGGCGCGCCCTCCGACTCGCTTGGTCACGAGGCGGCGGGAGAGGTGGTGGCCATCGCCCAACCCGGACGCCTCAAGGTGGGCGACCGGGTGGTGGCGATGCCGCTTTACGGCTGCGGCTGCTGCAATCTGTGCGTCTCGGGTGACTACATTCATTGCGAGGATGTGCTGCAGGGCAACGCCTTTCCGCCCGGCGGGCCGGGCCATCCGACCTATGCCCAGTACATCGTGAAACCCGACTGGCTGCTGCCCAAGATCCCTGACGGCGCGCCCTATGACCATGCCGCGCTCGCGTGCTGCGGCCTTGGCGCCTCGTTCGGGGCTATGCAACTGCTGGGCGTGAACGCCTTTACCACCCTTCTGATCACCGGGGCGGGGCCGGTCGGCCTCGGCGCCGTGGTCAACGCCTGCTTCCGCGGCGCCCGCGTGATCGTCGTCGAATCCGTCCCCTACCGCGCCGACCTCGCCCGCAAGCTGGGGGCCGAGGCTGTTCTGGACCCTGCCGACCCCGCCACACCCGCCCGCATCCGTGAGCTGACCGGCATCGGCGTCGATTGCGCGCTCGACTGCTCCGGAACCGTCGCCGCCCAGCGATTGTGCATCGACGCCACCCGCCGCAAGGGCCGCGTCGCCTTTGTCGGCGAGTGCCATGACGACCTGAAACTGCAAATCAGCCCCGACATGATCCGCAAGGGGCTCACCCTGATGGGGTCCTGGCACTACAACCTCGCCGATTTCGGCAAACTGATGCAGGTCATCCAGACCTCTCCGCTCATCGACCACCTCATCACCCACCGCTTCCCGCTGTCCGACATTCAGGCGGCGTTTGAATGTTCCATCTCGCGCCAGTCGGGCAAGATCATCCTCGATCCCTGGGCCTAAGGAGCCGCCATGTACAAATCGCTGAACGGCCCGGCCATCGGCATCAAGCTGCCCCTGCCCGGGCTTATCGCTCTGGCGCGCAGCACGGGCTTTGCCGGCGTCGATTTCGACATCCGCGAGGCCGTGAAGGTCCCCGACGTCAAGGCCATGTTCGGCACCATCCGGCCGGCACAATGGGGCCTTCCGGTCAACGGCACCCAGAACGAATGGAGCGTCGATCTGACCGAACTGGCCGCCTGCGCCAAACTGGCCGCCAGCCTTGGCGCGCCGCGCTGTGCCACCTGGGTGCCGTCATGGTCCGACAGCCGCGACCTTGCCAGCAACATCGCCTTTCACATCGAGCGCCTGACCCCGGTCGCCCGTGTGCTGGCAGACCACGGCTGTTCTCTCGGTCTTGAATTCCTTGGCCCAGCCACCCTGTTCAACACCCACAAATATGCCTTCATCCACGCGATGGGACCGATGATCGACATGGCCCGGCGGATCGGCCCAAATGTCGGCCTTTTGCTGGACGCCTGGCACCTTTTCACCTCGGGGGGAACGCTTAGCGATCTGGCCAAGCTCAAGGCCAGCAACATCGTTCACGTCCATATCAACGACGCACCCAAGGGCGTGCCCTTCGATCAGGTCAGCGATCAGGTCCGCTTTTTACCGCTGGAGACAGGTGTGCTGGACCTCGCGGGGTTCATGCGGGTGCTGGCGAAGCTGGGCTATGACGGCCCCATCACCACCGAGCCGTTCAACGCCCGCCTGAACGCCATTGCCGTCACCAACCCCGGGGCCGCCGCGCGCGAAGTGTCTGCGGTGATGGATCGGTTGTGGCGGAAGAGCGGTCTGGCCTGACTCTCAGGCGGCATCCGATTTGGGCGGTTCGGCCTTTTCTGCCGGGGTCTCGCGTTCCACCTCAATCTCGACATTGGTGATCAATCCGGCGATCACCCCCAGAACGGCAAGCCACGGTGCGGTCAGCACCACCGCCCCGCCAACCAGAACCCCCACCGTCATCGGCATTTCCAGACTGAAGTCGCTGTCTTTGGCATGAACCTTCAAACTGCGCACATTGCCTTCCTTGATCAGCTTCTTGACCTGATCAATCACTTGCGACCCGGCAACCTCGATGGTCTCGCTGAAGGTGTGCAGCTTGGCTTCCTTGGTCTTGTCGTCGTCCATGACATCCTCCATCCCGGCGCCTTGCCGGGCTTCTAAACGGATTGCACAATTTGCCATGCCCCGCTTTGCGGCAGGTCAAACCGGCGCAACTTTGCGCATCAACCGTGCGCGCCGCCCGCGGTTGATCTGCATCAATGCAGTGCCCGCCCGCCCATGCGAACTCCATCGCAGCCAACCTCAAGGAGAGCCAACATGTCAGACCTGATCGTCGTGGCCTATGATGACGAAACCAGCGCCTTTGCCCTGCGCGCAGAGCTGGTGAAGCTGCAAAAGGAATACCTGCTGGAGATGGAGGATGTCGTGGTCGTCACCCGCTCGATGGATGACAAGGTGCAGTTGCACCAGGTCGCCAATCTGACGGCGCTGGGGGCGGTCAGTGGTGGGTTCTGGGGCACCTTCATCGGGTTGCTGTTTCTCAACCCGCTTCTGGGGGCTGCCCTTGGCGCTGGGGCCGGGGCGTTGTCGGGGGCGCTGACCGATACCGGCATTGATGACGCGTTCATGTGCAAGCTGGGCAACACCCTGAAACCCGGAACCTCCGCCATCTTTGTGCTGTTGCGCAAATTCACCGCCGACAAGGTGATCGACCGGCTGGCGGCGCTTGGCCACAACGGCCACGTTCTGCAAACCTCGCTGCCCAAGGACATCGAGACCAGCTTGCGTGCCACCCTGGAGCCTGCAACCACCTGAGGCCCGCCACTTCCCGGCTTGGCCAGGGCAGCGGCCTCAGGCCATGGATTGGTCATGGCCGCCAAACCCAAGCCCAGCGCGAAAAAGCCTGAACCAGCTCCGCGCCGCCCGTTGTGGCGGCGCATTCTGGCCTGGGCCTGGCGTGGCCTGGCGGTTCTGGCGGCGTTCTACCTTTTGCTGATCCTGCTGTTTTCTTTCCTGCCACCCCCCGGCAACCTGTACCAGTGGAGCGAAAGCTGGCGGCTGGGCGGCATTCAGCGTGAATGGGTCAATTTCGACGACATCGCCCCCGAGATGGCCCGTTCCGTCGTCGCGGGCGAGGATGCCAATTTTTGCCTGCACTGGGGTTTCGACATGCAGGCCATCCGCGACGCCATCCAGCACGGCTCGCATCGTGGCGCCTCGACGCTGGATCAGCAGACGGTCAAGAACGTCCTTCTATGGCAAGGTCGGTCCTGGTTGCGCAAGGCGATGGAGTCGGTGCTGACGCCGGTAGCCGAACTGATCTGGTCCAAGCAGCGCATCGTGGAATTGTACCTGAACGAGGCCGAATTCGGTGAGGGCATCTTCGGCGTGCAGGCGGCAGCGCACAAGCTTTTCAATACCGACGCCCGCCACCTTTCCGCCTCGCAAGCCGCCCGCCTCGCCGCCTCGCTGCCCAACCCCAAGGACTACAGCGCCGCCAAACCCGGCCCCTACGTCCGCCAGCGCGCCCGCGAAATTCAGTCCGGCGCCGACACGATCGAAGCTGACGGCCGTGCTGGGTGCTTTGAGGTCAAGGACTGACCCGCCGCGATTTGGTCGGATTTGCCTGAAACATTCAACCAAAAGGGGTTCGGGGAATGCTTTGCCAAGTTGGCACAAGCCCCGGCTGATTGGCACGACAGCGGCCATTCTGATGGCCTTCTATTACCTCGTTGTCCGGGCGGCAGGTTGGTCTGCCGGTCCCCTCCCCCTTTATTTGAAAACCACCCCTTCTGCCGCAAATGGTCACAGGAGCAAGCGAACAGGGACACGCCATTGATCCCTATCCCTCAGACGGGTATCAGGGTTTATCCCTGTCAAAGGCCCCAGCAATGATCCGTCTTTACCATTTCCCGCTCTCGCCGTTTTGTCGCAAGGTCCGCCTGACCCTGGCCGAGAAAAAGCTGGAGGTGGAACTGGTCGAGGAACGCTACTGGGAGCCCACCCCCGACTTTCTGCGCCGCAACCCGGCGGGCAAGGTGCCGGTCCTCAAGATCGACAACAAGGTGATGTCGGAAAGTCAGGCGATCTGCGAATATCTGGACGAAACCATCCCCGCCAACCCCCTGATGCCGCGCGACCCCGATGGCCGCTACGAGGTGCGCCGCCTCTGCGCCTGGTTCGATGACAAGTTCCAGTCCGAGGTCACCTCGAAACTTCTTTACGAACGCATCCACAAGAAGATCATGGGGCAGGGCTATCCCGACAGCAAGAATGTCAAATCCGGCGCGGGCCGCATCAAGCAGCACCTCGATTACCTGCATGCCCTGCTGGATCAGCGCCGCTGGCTTGCCGGTGATGTCATGACGCTGGCCGACTTCGCCGCCGCCGCGCATCTGTCGTCGCTCGACTACA
>JANXPK010000413.1 GCA_025357355.1 Rhodobacterales bacterium | reverse complement strand
CCCACGCCCGCGCCAGGATGGCCAATTTCCTTGCGATCCTTGACGGGGTCGCGCAGTCTCGCCCGTCCTATCTGTCGGACCAGCAGCCTTCGATCCTGGGCTATTACCTTGCCGTGCTGATGCGCTGGATTGCCGACGATTTCCCCAGCACTGACACACCTGCGCTGCACCGCGTGCTTGCCAGCCTTGAAACCCGGCCTGCCGCGCTGCGCTGTGCGCAGGCCGAGGGGCTTGGTCCTACCATCTTCACCCATCCCGCCTGAGGTCGCCCATGTTCCTGTCCGTCTTCGACATGTTCAAAGTGGGCGTTGGCCCGTCGTCGTCCCATACCATGGGTCCGATGGTCGCCGCAGCCCGCTTTCTCGAACTTCTGCGCGCTTCGCCCTTCCATCCCAAGGGGGTCAGGGGCTCGCTGCATGGCTCGCTGGCCTTTACCGGGGTCGGGCATGCGACCGACCGGGCGACGATCCTGGGTCTTGCGGGGTTCGCGCCCGCCACCTATGACGCGGCAAAGGCCGAAACCACGCTGGCAACCATTCACGCCACGCAAACGGTCACCCCGCCGGGCCTGCCGCCACTAAGCTTTGACCCCAAGCGCGATCTGGTCTTTGACTATGGCCCTGCCTTGCCCGGTCATGCCAACGGCATGATCCTGAAAGCCACCGACGCGCAGGGCGACGTTATAATGGAAGAGACCTATTACTCGATCGGCGGTGGCTTTGTGCTGACGGCGACCGAGATGGCCGAGGCTGGCGGCAAGAAAGCCCGCGCCCGCGCCGATGTGCCCTATCCATTTGAGACCGCTGCCGAAATGCTGGAAATGGCCAAGGCATCCAGCCTGACCATCGCCCAGATGAAACGCACCAACGAGCTGAAGTTCCGCACCGCCGCCGAGATAGACGCCGGGATTGCCCGGTTGTGGGAGGTGATGAACGCCTGCATCTCGCGCGGGATGGAGGGGACGGGCATTCTGCCGGGCGGTCTCAAGGTGCGCAGGCGGGCCAAGGGCATTCACGATGCGCTGATGGCCGAACGCGGCCTGAACATGACGGCGCCGCATACCATCAACGACTGGATGGGCCTCTATGCGATGGCGGTGAACGAAGAAAACGCGGCTGGTGGCCAGGTGGTGACGGCGCCGACCAATGGGGCGGCGGGGGTGCTGCCTGCGGTGCTGCGCTATTACCTCGACCATGTGCCGGGCGCGTCTTCGGCGCGGATCGGGGAGTTTCTGCTGACCGCCGCGGCCATCGGCGGCCTTTGCAAGCACAACGCCTCGATCTCTGGCGCAGAATGCGGCTGTCAGGCCGAGGTGGGTTCCGCCGCCGCCATGGCCGCCGCAGGCCTTGCCGCCGTGCTGGGTGGCTCGCCTGAACAGATCGAGAATGCGGCCGAGATCGCCCTGGAGCATCACCTCGGCATGACCTGCGATCCGGTGCGCGGTCTGGTGCAGGTGCCGTGCATCGAGCGTAACGGGCTCGGGGCGATCAAGGCGGTGTCGGCTGCGTCGCTGGCGCTGCGCGGCGATGGCCAGCATCTGGTCAGCCTGGACGTCTGCATCGAGACAATGCGCCAGACCGGCCGCGACATGCATGAAAAGTACAAGGAAACCTCGCTGGGTGGCTTGGCTGTCAATGTTCCGAACTGTTGATCGGTCCCCGCCGGCGAAGCAATTTCATCAGCCGCCCGCGGGCGAAATCACTGAACGGCCTCTCCCAATAATACGTCGACACATGCGCAGCACCCCATGTCAGCAGCACGGTGATCGGACGCTTGACCAGATAGGTGGTGACGGTCCCGTATCCGCCGAGCGGTCCGGAAGACATCAAAGGATGGTAAAGGTAAAGCGCATAGGAAATGTTGGCGACGTACCTCAAAACCCAATGGGACAACAGCATCTGCAATCCGGGGAAAGGCCCGATCAGCAGTGCCCCGACCAGCGCCGCGGTCAGATAGGGCCTGGCGTAGGCAATTGGGCCAGCAGAGTCTCTGGCCGAAAGCAACCAAAGTACGCCCAGCGCCGCAATCCCGGCCGTAGCTAAACTGGGCCTCAGGCTCAGGGAGAAGGATGGTGACTGGCGGTGGATGAACAAGGCAAGGATGCCGCCGGACAGAATCTCATCGACCCGCAGATGGGTGTTGATGTTCACATAGGCGCCAGCCTGGATACGCAACGCGGTCACGATGGGCGCTGCAATCAGTACAAGCCAAAGCCCGCGCCGACCGAATGCCAGCACAATCATGGCAATCGCCATGTAAAACTGCATTTCGACGGAAAGCGACCAAAGATGACTGGTCACGCCTTCAACCAGCCCGTCATAGTTGTAATTCGCAGTGAAGCTGAGGTCGATGAGGGCGGAGCGCAACGAAACTCCGACACCCGCCGCGATGGCAATTACAAGAAACAAGGCAAGCCCGGGAACAATCCGGAAAATGCGGCGCACCGAGAATTCCAGTACATCGGGCTTGGCTTCCAGGAAGCTTACGATCAGGAAACCTGAAAGGCAGAAGAACAACGCCATCCCAAGCTCTGCCACGGTGCCGTTCAATGCGAGAGACTTTGGCCCAAGAGGCAAGAGGTGCCCGGCGAGGACAAGCGCAATGCTCACGGCGCGCACGCCGTCAAGCACCGGAAGATGGGCTCTGCTCGCAGATGCAACGGGGCGAACAGGAACGACTGAAGGTGCCCCGATTGACCTTTCGGTCATTCCTCTGCTCCGCGAATATAGAATGCGCTTCATCTGTCCGAATACTATCCTTGTGACAGGTTCTTCTATTCGTGTCGAGTTTGCGCCGGTTGGACGATCTTGCGAAGCACGAGGCAAGCCTGCGCCCGTCATTTGGTTTGCACCAGAAGTCCGGCTGTGGCCCCTGTTCACATGATCGCGCGCTGGCCGCATTTTAGCGCCATCGCCCGTCGTTTTCAGCGGCGACGCCCTCACCTTCCGTCTTTATCCGATGGGAATGTACCTCGCATCCCCCCTTCGCGGCGTCCTGTTGATGGTCGCGTTCTGCATCCTCGCCCCCCTGCTCGACGCCAGTTCCAAACTGGCCACCACCGCCATTCCGGTCGGCCAGATAACCGCCATGCGCTTTGTGTTCCAGGGCGCCTGCATGCTGCCGGTAATCCTGATCATGCGGCTGAACTGGCGGGCCGCGCCCGGTGACCTGGGGCTGCTTTTGGCGCGCGCCATCTGCCTCATGCTGTCGACCTATTGTTTTGTCGCCTCGGTTCAGTTCATGCCCATCGCCGACAGCATCGCCATTGTCTTCGTCATGCCGTTCATCCTGATGTTTCTGGGCAAGATCATCTTTGGCAACCCGATCGGACAGACCCGCATCATCGCCTCGATCGTCGGCTTTGGCGGCGCCCTTCTGGTCATTCAACCGTCGCTGGACCATTACGGCCTGGTCGCGCTGTTCCCGCTGGGCTGCGCCCTGACGTTTTCGTTCTACGAAATGGCGACGCAGGCGATGTCGAACCGCGTCCATCCGGTGACCATGCAACTGCATACCTCGCTTGCGGGCATGTTGATCTGTCTGCCGCTTTTGTGGCTGTTCAACGGCACGGGGATAGCCGAGCTTGATCCTGTTCAGCCCGACGCTCTGAATTGGCTTTGGCTGTTCGGTGTCGGGTTCTGGGCCGCTGTCAGCCATTTGTGCATGACGGTGGCGATGAAATACGCCCCCGCTGCAACGCTTGCCCCGCTGCACTATCTCGAATTGCCGATGGCGGTGTTTCTGGGCTATGCGATCTGGGGCACGTTCCCCAACGGGCTGACCTGGGCCGGGATCGCGCTGATCGTCGGATCGGGCCTTTACATCATCCGCCACGAACACCGGCAAGCCCAAAGGCATCCAATGCCGTCACCACTGCCGAACGAGGCAATATGACCAGCATCAGATCGGCGCTGAACCGCAGCGTGACGACCGGTGCCGTGACCTCATTCGACGTACCGATCATCCCCGCCGGCGAAAACCTGATCCCCTGAAGCGGCCAGCGCAGCCCTTGGCTTTCGCCCTCCACCGGCCCCATCGGAAACAGCGACAGTCGCGATCCGACGGGCAAGCGCAAGGTCAGCGCGCGTGGAGCAAGAAACGTCACGTCATGCCCGCCCAGCACCAGACAGCGCTTGTCGCGATGGCTGACCAAAGCGTTCAGAACCGCAAGGCCATGGTCAAGCCGCGCGCCCGAAAACCCGATCGCCAGCACGAAACGGGCCACGACCGAGCGCAGGGCCTTGTCGAAATCGGTGGTCGCCTGTTCCGAAATTGGAAACAGCCGCCCGGCCAGCCGCGCCTGCGACTGTTTCGAAATCGAATCGAAATCACCGATCACCGCCTCGGGTTCGGCCCCGAGCCGCAGCAAACGGTCCGCTCCGCCATCGGCTGCGACCAAGGTCGGGGCCAACGCGCGCGCAATCTCCAGCAATTTTAGGGAAAAACCGCCCCCGCCAGCCAGAGTCACCCCCGCAGTTGATTGGACAATCGCCTCATTCATGCCGATACTGTTCTCTCAATTACGGCAATCCATCGGTTCGGGGGACACAATCAATCCTTCAAATCACCCTGTTTTGTCCACGGATTCGAACATTCACCACGACATGGTCAATTGTATCGAGTTTGGCAGAAAGCGAGCATCCGATGAACGGTGCAAGTAAGATTCTTACGGTTTCCTACGGGACCTTCTCCTGCACATTGGAGGGGTTTGACGATCCTTTCAACACGATGCGGGCGATTGCCGAATATTTCCGCGATCTGGCCGCCGATGACCGCTACTTCGGGGCCGAACCGCCGATCCCGGACGCCGCCATGCTGCACCGGATTGCCGAGCACGAGATTCAGCGCCGGGTCGAAGCGAAAATTCAAGACAACGGGGTGGTTCTCCGCGCTGAAGAGGCATCGCCACCCCGGGTGACGATGCCCGGCATGACCCATGTCGCCCCGGTCGTGGTCCAGACTTCGCCGACCCTTGCCAGTGCGGCCGAGGCCAGCCAGGCCGTCGAATCTGCCGCCGCGCGGCTGTCTCGTCTTCGCGCCGCTCAGGCTCAAATCATCAGCCCGGCCCCGGCGGCCTTTTCGCTCGGCGATATCAGCAGCCGTTTTGCCGATGTTCAGGCCTATGCCGAAGACCAGGATGCTGAAACTCCTGCCAAGCCTGTGGTGACGCCTGCCCCCGCTCCGATCAGATCAAGCAATATTTCCGATCAGCAACCCGCCGTCGTTGCCGCACCCGAAGCCCCGACATTTGCGCCTGTGGCCGAAGTCGTCGCGGAAGTTCCGGCCGAAATGATCGCTCCGGTCGATCAGGTCGCAGCCGCCCCGGCCCCGCAGTCATCCGACGACGCAATGACGTCGCTGCGCGAAACGCTGGCCGGTCTGATCGCCCAGGACGATCAGCTTGCGGAGGATATGGCAAGTTCCGCCCCGAGCGACCTCGCCAGTGCCGAGGCGTTGCCGGAAGATCACGCGACCCCTGCCGAATTTGACGCTGAGATCGAGGATTTCGATCAATCTGATGTGAATGATCTTGCAATACTCGATGGCGCGACCCCCAATGCGGTTGAACCCGAGGTTCCGGTTATCGACGACGCTGCCTATCTTGGCGACGAAGACGAGGCTGCGGCGCCCGAAGCTGAAGCTCCGGCTGACGCCCGTGAGGTGGAACCTCTGGCAGCATTGAACGCAAATTCCGATCAAACTGATCAAATTTCGCCGCAAGGTGACAACATTGACGCCGAACCCGAGGTTGCGGTCGCGCCGGGCAGCCCGGTCGGCCTGGAAAAAATTCAACGCGCCCGGGCCCGTGTCATCAAGGTTCGGCGTCTTGACACGAAACCCGAGGCTACGGCTGTGGCTGACACCGCTGCGCCCCCGCCGGCCGTCGCTGAACCGCCCGTCGCTGACGCCGCCGACCTGCCGCCGTCCACGGTGGAGCCGGCCCTCCTGAGCCCCGAGGCTGAGGCCGATCTGCAAATTGAACTTGCCGCCCTTGAA
>JANXPK010000409.1 GCA_025357355.1 Rhodobacterales bacterium | reverse complement strand
ATCTCCTTGGGTTGGCGGCAGGCCGGTGGCGCGCACGATGGCGCCGCCGGGATAGGGTTCGACCTTGAGTGTCAGGACCTGAGCGATCAGAGCGCGCTTGTCGGTGGGCGGGACGTAGAGATCGGTCGTCGCGACCGGGCGGGCATGGCCGAACCAGTTCAGCGGGTTCAGCCGCGACTGGCTGATCCGGGCGCAGCCGGTGAGGGCAGTGGCCACGACCAGAACGGCGATGATCGGCAATCTCATGCGGTGCGCCCCCTTGGCTTTGGCCCTTGGGTAGCTGAAAGCTTGGGCGTTGAAAAGGTTTGACGGCACTGGACGCGCGGGTGCTGCGTGGTTACCTGAGGGGCCAAGGAGACCGCCATGGCCAGCCCCGCCTTTGAAGACCTTGCCGAGACATTCGACTTCCTCGACGACTGGGAGGACCGCTACCGGCATGTGATCGAACTGGGTCGCGCGATGCCGCCGCTGGATGACAGCTTCAAGGTGCCCGCCTTGAAGGTGCAGGGCTGCGCCAGTCAGGTCTGGCTGCGGCCGTTGACTGCGGACGGGCGGTTCGACTTTCAGGGCGACAGCGATGCGATGATCGTGCGGGGGTTGATCGCGATCCTGCACCATCTGTACGCGGGCCTGACACTGGAGGCGGTGCTGGCGGTCGATGCGGCGGGGGAGCTGGGTCGGCTGGGCTTGCATGATCATCTGTCGTCGCAGCGGTCCAACGGGCTCAGGGCGATGGTGGAGCGGATCAGGCAGGTGGCGGCGGCGGGGTGAGTGTCCACAGGTGGACGCTTTTGATTTTAGAGTGGTATCAATGGGTTGGGAAATTTCATTGACCGGATTTTAAGGTTTGTGTGGAGCGGGGAACGCGGGTAACGTGGCGTTCATCATCTTGGGTGGAGGATGGGGCAGAGGTGCGCAATGAATGCGCACCCTACGGGGGCGGGATGAACCATCTGTATTATGGGGACAATCTGGCGGTGCTGCGCGACAGCATCAAGGATGACAGCGTCGATCTGATCTATCTGGACCCGCCGTTCAATTCCAACGCCAGTTACAACGTGCTGTTCAAGGGGCCGACCGGGTCTGACAGCGCCGCCCAGATCGAGGCGTTTGACGACACCTGGCATTGGAACGATTCTGCGGAAGAGGCGTTTGGTGAGGCGGTGCGGGGTGGGAACGCGGCGGCGGCGACCATGCTGCGAGCGATGCGGTCGTTTCTCGGCGACAATGACATGATGGCTTACCTCGCGATGATGGCGGTGCGGCTGATCGAGTTGCACCGGGTCTTGAAGCCCACGGGGAGTCTGTACCTGCACTGCGACCCGACGGCGAGCCATTATCTGAAGATATTGTTGGA
>JANXPK010000383.1 GCA_025357355.1 Rhodobacterales bacterium | reverse complement strand
ACTGTCCTGACGCAAGATATCCGTGATCAGGACGTCGCTCACGGTGTCTTTCAGCACCGATTTGGCCGACTCGAGCAGCGACTTGCGCAACAACAAAAGATTGGCGCCATCGGTGTAAGAGCCGTCAAAACCGCCCGCGTTGGCGTGATCGAACATCACCTGCAAGAACGCGTCGCGCAGTTTGGGCTCGACCGAATAGACCGACTGCGACGCGCCTTTCTTGACTTCCAGGCTCAGCGACATGATCACCATGGCGACGATCTTGCCCTTTTTCATCACGGGCACGATGAATTGGTTGCTCATCTTGGCATAGTCCGGCGCATCTGCCGGGTCCGGCGCTGCGGCCTGAACCGTGGCGGCGGCGGGCGCCGAGGCCGGTCGCACGAAAATCCCCGCTCCGACCCCAATGCCCAGGCCCAGCAAACCGATTAGAATTGGCAGCAGTTTCTTGATCATCGCGGTCAGAATGGCACAAGTTGGTCGATGATCTGCTGGCCATAGCGCGGCTGCTGGGCGTCGCTGATCAACCCGCGGCCACCATAAGAAATCTGGGCCTGGGCGATTTTGTCGTAGGTGATCTCATTCTGGCGCGAGATGTCGTCAGGCCGCACATAGCCGCTGATGATCAATTGCCGCAACTCGGTGTTCACCCGCACCTCTTGCTGGCCCTCGATCCGCAGCACCCCGTTGGGCAACTGTTCGACGACCGTGGCAGCCAGCCGCAGCGTCACCTTCTCATTGCGCGCGACCGAACCATTGCCACTAAAGGTCGAACTGGAGCTGGTGGAGACCAGATTCGCCGACGTTGCCCCGGTGGGCAATGCGCGGTCCAGCCGTTGCGGAATGCCGAACAACGACGGCACGCCCATCTGCTCGGTTCCGGCCCGGCTGCGGCCTGTGGTGTCGGAAAATTGGGCCTGATCGTTGATTTCGACCACAACGGTCAGAATGTCACCGCGCTTGCCGGCCCGGTGATCACCCAACAGCGACGACCGCTCTGCCGTCCACAACGAACTGCGGTCGGTCGGCCCGCGGTCGTCGGCAGGAGCGGGGCGGGCGGCATACATCGAATCGTGCTCGTAGCTGCCTTGTACCGGAGAAAACTCCGGCGCGCGGCCGACGCGGTTCAGGTCGCCACAGGCGGCAAGCAGACAAAGGGCAAAAAGCAGGCGCATTGAGGTCATCCCTTGTCACTCGTGGTAACGAAAACATTCCCATCTGTCCCGACGGTGCCGGTGACGGTCGCATGCGATGCAAGGTTCATGACCTTGATCACATCGCCCGCCGCACCCGGCGCCAGAGCCCGCCCCGCCGTCAGGATCGACAGACCGCCAGATCGATAGACCAGCGAAACCGTCTGATTGCGCGCGATCAGGGCCGCGGCGCCGAGATCTTCTGCCGTAATGGGTTTTCCGGCATAAAGCGTCACCCGGGCCTCCTGACCGATCGCACCAGACGGGTCGGTCAGGGCACCGGGAATGTCTGCCGCCACCATGGTGAAATCGTCCGCCGTCAGCACGCTTTGTGCTTTGATCGTATGCGTGGCGACCATGCTGTCCGCCGCTGCGGGCGAGGCCAAAATGGCCAGCAAGGTCACCGCCAGGCGCTGCATCAACGCACCTGCGTCGTGGTCGACATCATCTCATCGACCGCCGTGATCACCTTGGCGTTCAACTCGTAGCCGCGCTGCGCCTTGATCAACTCGGTCACTTCCTTCACCGAATCGACCGAGCTTTCCTCAAGATAGCCCTGCCGCAGCACCCCCACACCGTTGAGGCCCGGCGCCCCAATAGTCGCGGGACCAGAGGCGGGGCTTTCGACGAACAGGTTTGACCCGGTCGCCTCCAGCCCCTTTTCATTGGTGAATGTGGCCAGCGTGAATTGCCCCAGCAGGGTCGGCGTTACCTTGTCGGTGAAATAGGCATAAACCTGACCATCGGAATTGATCGATACGCTTTTGGCGTCGGTGGGAATGGTGATGCCTGGTGCCACCGGATAGCCGTCCGAGGTCACGATCTGGCCGTCAACAGAACGCTGCAAAGCGCCGTCCCTGGTATAGGCCGACCCGCCCGAGGGCAGAGTGACCTCGAGATAGCCCTTGCCCTCGATGGCGACATCAAGATCGCCACTGGTCTGGCTGAGCGACCCCTGCGCCAGCACCACCGACACCGACGACGGCCGCACCCCCAGACCAAGCTGCACCCCGGTTGGCAACATCGTGCCATCCTGCGAGGAGATTGTGCCGGGGCGCTGGATTTGCTGATACATCAGATCGGCAAAGTCGGCGCGGCGGGCGTTGTAACCGGTAGTCGACATATTGGCGAGGTTGTTGGCAACAACATCGACCTTCATCTGTTGCGCGCTCATCCCGGACGCGGCGATTTGCAGAGAGTTCATGGGTTGCTCCTATCGGCCAAGGGTCTGGATCACATTGCGGGCGCGACCGTCTTCGTTGTCCAGAAAGCTCTGGCCAAGTTCGTAGGCGCGCTGCACCGAGATCATGCTGGCAATTTCCTGCATCGGGTCGACGTTGCTGTCCTCCAGATAGCCCTGGATGATCTTGCCGCCGGTCGCGGGCTGGACGCCACTGGCAGAGAAAAGCGTGCCGGACTTGTGGTTCAACGTCATCGGGTCGGTCGGTTCGTAAAGCCCGATCTTTGCCAAAGGCACCCCGTTGGAGGACATGGTGCCGTCATTGGCAATCATGATGTCCTGCGCGCCCGGCGGCAGAACAATCGACGATCCGCTGGCATCCAGCACCGGATAGCCGTCATTGGTGACTACGGTGCCGTCGGGCATCTTGGTGAAGCTGCCAGCGCGGGTCATTTGCTGGCCAGTCGGGGTTGAAACCAGAAAGAACCCCTTGCCCTGTACCGCCAGATCCAGCGCACCGCCGGTCTGGGTAATGCTGGCCTGCATCAGGTTGACAATGTGGGCGTTGCCAAAGCCGATCGACAGCGACGGACCCTTGCCCGCGCGCTTGATGTATTCCGAAAAGATCACCGCTTCCCGCCGGAAGCCGTTCGTCGAAATGTTGGCGATGTTGTTGGCAATCACATCCATCTTGTGTTGCAGGCCCATCTGGCGCGACAGGGTGACGTAGCCCGAGGCGTCCATTTCAGCTTCCCGCAATCAGGGGCACGATGGTCCCGGTAAAGAAACTGACGAGGGTCGAGGTCATGAAGCTCATCGACACCCAGAACACCACCATCATGGCCGCGACCTTGGGCACGAATGTCAGGGTGTTTTCCTGCACCGAGGTCAGCGCCTGAAACAATCCGACCGCCAGGCCGGCAACCAGACCCACCGTCAACAGCGGCATCGAGATCAGCACGGCGATCCACAAGCCCTGGCGCAGCGTATCAAACAGAACCGCGTCGCTCATACCGGCATCCTCAGGATTTCCTGATACGCCTCGACCACGCGGTCGCGCACGGTGGACACCGTCTCGACCGCCAGCTGCGAATTGGCCAGCGCCTCGACCAGGGCATGCGGATCGGCACCGCCGGTCATGGCGGCCTTGGCGGTCTGTTCCCCCTTGGCCAGGGTGTCGGCGAAGCTTTGGGCGAACTTGGCAAAACCCGACTCTGCTCCGCCCGGCTGCGGATTTGGGGCCGCGGCCGAGCGGGCTTTTGCGTAATTCTGCGCGGCTAGTGACGTCGTGATATCCATTCTGGATCCTATCTGCGCAACAATTCGAACAGGCCTTCGGTCATCTGCCGGGCCTGATCAAAGATTTTGAGGTTCGCCTCGTAGCTGCGCTGCGCTTCGCGCGCGTCAGCAATTTCGACCACCAGATCGACGTTCGATCCGTCATAGCGGCCGGTCGCATCGGCCAGTGGATTGCCGGGGTCGTAAATCGAGGCCAGCTGACTTCTGTCAAGCGTGACCGGACCTGTCACGACCTCTCCACTGGTAGGGTCTTGGCGGAACGACACCAGCTTGCGGTGATACCCAGGCGTGTCCGCGTTCGAGATGTTTTCGGAAATGTGCCGCAACCGGGCGGACTGGGCTTCCATTCCGGAAGCAGAATAGCTGAGCGACTGGATCAGGTCCGCCATGATCAGCGCCGCCCAAGACTGGCGCGGATGATATCCGTAGCACTGCGATAGACGGCCAGGGCCATGTCATGCTGTTGGCGCACATCGACCGACCTGACCATCTCATGCTCCAGCGAGACGGTGTTGCCATCCGGCGACATCTCGCTGTTCGACGCCTCTGGCACCGGTTCCATCTTGGGGGCAGAGCTGGTCAGATGTCCGGGCCGCGTTGCCCGCATCCCGTTCAACTCAGCATCCTGATAGGTGCTGGCAAAATCCGGCAGGTCCATGGCCTTGTAGCCGGGCGTATCCGCCTCGGCCACATTGCGGGCAATCAGCCCCAGACGTGCGCCGGCATGGTTCGCCAGCGCCTCTGCCATCCGCGTGATGCTTAAGTCTTCGAACATCGGGGCTTCTCCCTCGACCTGCTTCACCAAGGCTTAAGGGTGATTCCTTTAGAAACAGTAAGCAGTGAACAAAGGGAGAATCCTGTGGCCGGTGTTTTCGATGCCTTGGTTTCCGAAATCTCTACGGTGCCGCGGACCGCGCGCCTTGGCCGGGTGGTCGAAGTGGCGCGCGGCACCGTTGTCGTCCGCGGGCTGGAAAATGTGGCGACCCTCGGCGACCGGGTCACCATCGGCACCCGTCTTGGCGGCGAGGTGGTCTCGCTGCGGCCCGACAACATCACCGTCCTGACCGATTCGCTGGCTGACGGCCTGGCGATGGGTGCCGTTGTACAGCTGCGCGGCCAGATGGATCTGGCGCCCGACAACAGCTGGATTGGTCGCGTCATCGACCCATTTGGCGCGCCGCTCGACGGTCGTCCGCTGTATCGCGGCCCGACAACCAGACCGCTGCTGGCGGCCGCTCCGCAAGCCGCCAAGCGCCGCCGCTTTGGCGCGCGTCTGGAGACCGGGGTTGCCGTATTCGATACCTTGCTGCCCTTGGTGCGCGGCCAGCGCATCGGCCTCTTCGCGGGCTCCGGCGTCGGCAAATCCACGCTCCTCGGCAAATTCGCCCGGGGCGTCACCTCAGATGTCGTCGTGATCGCCCTGATCGGCGAGCGCGGCCGCGAACTTCGCGAATTCGTCGAACGCGTGCTTGGCCCGGAGGGTATGAAACGCGCCGTCGTCGTCACCGCCACATCGGACCAGTCGCCGTTGATCCGGCGGCGCTGCGCCTGGGCAGCAATGGCGGTTGCCGAACATTTCCGCGATCAGGATCTGCACGTGCTGCTTTTGGCCGACTCGGTCACCCGCTTTGCCGAAGCCCACCGCGAAGTGGCGCTTGCGGGCGGCGAAGAAGCCTCCCTGCGTGGCTATCCGCCCTCGGTTGCGCCCGCCATCATGGCATGGGCGGAACGGGCTGGCCCTGGGGTCGAAGGCTCCGGCGATATCACGGCGGTCTTTTCCGTTCTCGTCGCCGGTTCGGATATGGAAGAGACCATCGCCGACATTCTGCGCGGCGTGCTCGACGGCCATGTCGTGCTGGACCGCAAGATTGCCGAGCGCGGGCGGTTTCCGGCGATCGACCTCTTGCGTTCTGTTTCGCGCAGCTTGCCCGATGCGGCCACGGTCGAACAAAACGCCGAAATCATTCAGGCGCGCCGGTTGCTCGGCGCATATGACCGGGCAGAGATGATGATTCAGGCCGGTCTCTACGCGAAGGGTTCCGACCCGCAGATCGACCTCGCCATCAAGGTCTGGCCCGCGCTTGACGGGTTTCTCGCCGAGGATGCGCCAGCCGATGGCGTCATCGGCAGCTTCCGTCGCCTTCATGCCGTGCTGCGGACGCGCTGATCATCCACCCGACCTGCCTTGCCGCATGAAGCTCACGGTCTGCTGCATCATGGTTAGCGCGGCGCTCGACCCGCTTTGGCTGGCATAGGCATCCGCCTGCGACCGCACCAGAAACCGCCGGATCAGCGATTCCACCTTGGTCGGATCGGTGAACTGGCTGATGGTCTTGTCGCCGAAGTTCGCGGCGGTCTTGTCCTGAAACGCCCGCATCTGCACGT